>NZ_LT965958.1:34757-261592 GCF_900240995.1 Bacillus sp. Marseille-P3661 | reverse complement strand
GCCATAAAAAAAACTTTGAAATAAAGCTGTTTTTCAAAAGCTCGACTTCAAAGTTGATGTGACTGCCTTACAAATACTATTAAAACATCTTACGGCAATGTTCTCAATACCAATTTTCTTCCAATTACAGAAAAAATTATATCGATATAATTTTTCTTATGAAACTATTAAAAGAATACCCAAATATGCTTAATTAAACTAAAGCTGTCCACTTAGTGAACAGCTTAATAAAGTCTATTTTACGTTCGTTTCATCTGTCGTATCATCGTTTATATTTGTTAAACCATATTCTTCTGCAAGTTTCTTTTCTTTTTTCAGTTTTTTACGGTATATGATTCTCGACATCGAAATACTTGCCTCATATAAGATAAACATCGGAATCATCACTAGTGTTTGCGTTAAAAAATCTGGCGGTGTTACAACTGCAGATATAATAACTAATACAAAATACGCATACTTTCTGATTTTCGATAGCTTTTGAGGATCAATAATACCTAAGCTAGTTAAAAACATTACCACGACAGGTAATTCAAATAATACGGCAAATGGTAATGTGATTTTTAATAAGAACTGAAAATATTTCTCTGTTGTAAACATCGTTTGAAAGTTGTCAGCAGATAACGATAGTAAAAAGTCAAAAACAATAGGAAATATAAAAAAGTAACCAAAGCACAGTCCCGCAATAAATAATATAAACAAGGCTGGTATATATGATAATGTGACCTTCCGCTCGAACGGCTTTAAAGCTGGTTTAATAAATAACCAAAGCTGCCAAGCTAATATGGGTATTGTGAACGCAATTGCTACTACACCAGCTAATTGAAAATACACCCAGACAATTTCCGTTGGACTTAATACAGATAATTTAATTTCTAAGTTACGAACAAAAAAGTTATATATATCCTGTACAAAAATAAACGCTGCAATAAAGAACACGATAAATGCTACTGCTGTAACAATAATTCTATTTCGAAGCTCATCCAAATGATCGACGAGATTCATGCTGTTATCTTGTTGTGTCAAATTTTCTTCCCCCAATCCAATGAGAGGTTTACTAGAATAGGTCCATTCTTATAGTAAAAATACATATATCTAACTAATACTTCTAAGAAAAGAGATCTTCCGGCTTTACCTTAAGTATATATAAATATGTACAAAAACTTAAACGAAAGAAGAAGATGTAAGATGATTTTATATCCTACATCTTCTTATGTTTTTCATACATCGATTATTTATACAGTCTCTTTTTCCTTGTTCTTCACTTCAATCTTTTCTGGTTCATCATCTTTCACTATTTCTCTAGTTGCTTTTTTAAATTCTTTAAGGGAACCACCGACTGCTCGTCCAATTTCAGGTAGCTTTGAAGGACCAAAAACAATAAGAGCAATGACTAAAATTAAAATTAAACCTGGAACACCAATATTAGATAACATCGTTATCAGCTCCTATACATATAGCTATTTTTTCAAATCTGTTACTTCTTTTTTAATATCGTCGAATTCTTCTATTACATCACCAGTTAATTCTTTAGTAGATTTTTTGAATTCACGAATAGTTTGTCCTGTTGCTTTACCTAGTTCAGGTAATTTCTTAGGACCAAAAATAATTAATGCAAGTAATAAAATAAGTACTAATCCTGGAATACCGATATTAGTCAGCATGTTGATAATCCTCCTAATCCCAATGCGGGATAATTAGTTACGATGTATACACTTCCTATTATAATCAGTTTGTTTATTATTTTGTTAGAAATCCTGTAATGTTCATGATTATTTCACACATATATTAAAGATAGATAGGTTCAACATTTTTATCAACTTTATAGCCACCCAGCCCTTCAACAGTTAATGAAAATTGTTCAGAATGAAGGACATCTACTAACAACTTACCACCTTCACTTTCAAAAAAGGCCTTTGTCATTAATAGATCATAGGATTCATCAGCTAATGGGATAAAATCAACCCCCATCGCTTTCGCTGCAGAATAGATTCCCAGGCCTACATTTTTATCATGCTGTTTAACCTCTGCGGCTATACTTAAATGCGAGAACATTTCTCTCTGGTATCCAATTACTTCATTTGGAGCCATATTAGCTTTTCGTAGAAGATGATCAAATAGCATGCGGGTTCCAGCACCTTTTTGACGGTTAATAAAATGCAGCTCTTTCGTTTTTAAATCTTCAATGGATTGGACATTATAAGGATTTCCTTTAGGAACAATCCAGCCTTGTTCTCTTTTTAAGAATCGAAGAAGTACAAGCTGTTGACCATCTATATACTTACGAATAAATGGAAGGTTGTATTCACCTGTATCTGGATCTAATAGGTGTATACCGACGATATGGGCCTCCCCTTTTTTTATCGCCATTATACCAGCCATACTTCCTGTATGAGATGAAATGATTTGTCGATTGATATCCTCTTCTCTAATTAATGATGAAAGAATATCGATGGTTAAATCATGACTACCACTAAATAAAATGGACTTCTTGATAGATTCTAAAGGCTTGTAAAGTTCTATATTTACAATTTCGCCTTGTTCAAGTCCTAAGCTATCTGCTGGAACAGTAAGAATACCATCTGCTCGTACCATCGACATCGATACGCCAGCAGCCCGAGTAAGTGGATTAGCAATATATTCACCGTTCACAAAGCCAATGTTCATGCGTACAAAATCCTCGGAACCCATATTAGAAACAATACGACGACCTAATTTAACATTTAATGTATCTCTTTTTGGTTCGTTTATCCCAAGATATTGGCAAATTAATGGCCGAACAAACCATTCCATGGAAAGATACGCAGAAACAGGATAACCTGGTAATCCAATTACAACCGTTCCGTTGATTTTCCCCAATACAACCGGTTTACCCGGTCGAGTTGCTACTCCATGTGATAAAACTTCACCGAGTTCACCAATTATATGTACCGTGTAATCCTTAGACCCTGCCGATGAGCCTGCGTTAATAATCACAATATCAGATTGATCACATGCTACTAATAAAGCTTCACGTATAAGTTCCGGTTTGTCTTTGACTATTGGATGTTTTACAGGGAGCGCACCCCATTCAGTCACATAACCTGCAAACACCGTACCGTTTGTTTCAATAATTTCCCCTGGTTTGACGTCAAGACTTGGACTAACGATCTCGTTACCAGTTGGAATTATAGTTACGGTCGGTTTCTTTACGACAGGGACATGTAATACTCCACCACCTAATAAGGCACCTAAATCAACAGCTCGTAATTTATGTCCCTGTGGAACGATCATTTCACCAGTAACAACGTCCTCACCAATTGGACGAATATGTTGCCAAGGTGTTGCAGGTTCTATGATTTCAATCGTATCTTCATCAATTACTTGAATGTTTTCAATCATAATTACTGCATCAAATGGTGATGGAAGAGGATTTCCTGTATCTACATATATAAACTGGCAATCACTAATTGTAAGCTGTATAGGATTTTGTTCATGGGCACTGTAAGTATGTTCAGCACAGACGGCTATTCCATCCATTGCAGACGCATGATAATGTGGCTGAGATAGTGTGGCATAAATAGGAACTGCTGTGATTCGACCGAGTGCCTCTGTAGTCGGAATCTGTTCAATAACTCTGTCAAACATGAATGCAGCTAGCAATTCATCCAATGCTTGGGCTTTTGGTTTATCTTCTAAATATATTTTTCTATTATATCTATTGTCTTGCATATTGTTCACTATCTTCACCCCCTTAACGTAATAAAATTACCTGTACAGATTCACCAATCGTTACCCCTTCATTTTTAGAAGGAATTTCAACGATGCCATCACTCTGCACAAGAGTTTTTAATAATCCTGATTTCCCCAATATAGGTTCTGCCCACCATTCATTGTTATCTTTCACTAATTTAACACGAATATAATCGGAACGACCTGGTGATGATGGAATATTTTTTTTAATTTTTGCAGTCATTCTTGTCGGCACTTCATTCGATACTTCACCACTTAAGCGCTCTAGAATTACTTGTCCAAATAGCTTAAAAATAATCATAGCGGAGGCTGGGTGTCCAGGAAGGCCAATAATCGGCTTAGCAGCTGCTTGAGAAAGTATTGTTGGTTTACCAGGTTTAATTGAAATTCCATGTACATAAACACCAGGATCACCTAATGATTGTATAACTTCAGTAGTATAATCCTTCGCACCAACACTACTTCCCCCAGATAAAATTAAACAATCAACCTGCTGAGATAATTCTAATGCCCGATTCTTAAAAGTTTCAAAATCATCAGGTACAATTCCTCCATAAACAAAATCATACCCCCACTCTTTAACCATGCCGCCAATTGTTAGTCCATTTATATCACGTACCTGACCAATTTGCGGATTTTTTGTTTCATAAGGAATAATTTCGTCTCCAGAAGATAAATAACCAACCTTTATTTTCTTATACACATTTACCGATTCTATTCCCAAGGAACCTAGAGCACCAATCTCCTGTGGCCTTAAATGAGTACCCTTTGTAAGTAATTTGGAGCCTTCGGTAATATCCTCACCAATACCAACAACATTTTCTCCTGGTGCAACGGATTTATATGTATTTAATAACCCACTAATATCTTCACAATGTTCAATCATGATTACACTGTCTGCATGATCCGGCAACATTCCACCAGTCGGAATTTGAATTGCTTCACCCGGCATTAATTTTGTTGTAACTTCTTCCCCCATTTTAATTTCACTAACAACATTTAAGTATCCTGGCATTGATTCAGATGAGCCATATGTATCTGCTGCTTTCACAGCATAACCATCTACGGTTGATCTACGAAAATTTGGAACATTCTCTGCTGCAATGACATCCTCTGCTAGAATTCTATCAAACGCATCTGAAATCAATTGATGTTCTACTATACCAATCGGGTGGACGTGATGATGTATTAAATTTAATGTCTCTTCAACAGTTTTTACTTTAAAAAATTGCATTGATTCAACTTCCTCCCCCTATTTTTACAAGACGATTGGAATGCCCGATTAACCCCAACTAATTTCACATATTTAGTTCTCTTTTTACACTTTCATAATCTAAAGGATAGTTCATATTATAAAATATTTTCTCAATATCTCCAATAATGTGCTCCTTTATTTCTGTTTCATTAATATATCGGACAGTCAAATCGTCTAATAAATCTCTTATTCTTAACCGTTCCTCCAGTAAGCATTTTTCCACAACGGGAAGTGCTGTCTGTTTAAACACGGAGAATAACGGGTGTAATTTCCCGTTTATACTTGGCACAATTGCATCGTAGTCATTTTCCATACATAACCGAACGAGGTATTGTGCTAATTCACCTGAGACAAAGGGCATATCACAAGCAACAAAGAAATTATACAAGCTTGTACTATGTTTAAGACCGCTATGAATACCAGCTAACGGTCCTTTTCCTATATATTGATCGCTTACGATTGGCATTTCAAGAAAATCATATGTTCCATGATCATTGGTTACAAGTATAATAGTAGAAAAAAAAGGGCGCAGGTGGCCTATAATTGTTTCAATAGTTGTTTTTTTCCCATCAATGAAGAGTAAGGCCTTATTGGTACCCATACGACTTGATTTTCCACCTGCTAATATAATCCCTGTTGCATCCACTATTTACACCCCATTATTCCATAGATTAATCAATTAATCGTAGTTTTAACTTTTGAAACCCCATAACCTTTTTCTTGAGCTAATATATCTAAATGAATGGTATTTAAATCAAGAATTGCGGGATTCTCTTGCTTGAATGTGCCTCTTGTATCTATTACTTTAACATAACCATTACAATCTTCACAGATATGAATTTGTAACTTTTTGTTATCCTCAATGTGAAGATAATGTAAAGCCTCACTATGATCTTTGCCACAATGTGAGCATTTTGAACGCTTTTCACTCCAGTTCGCGAAACATCTTGGACAATGAACGACTTTTTTCCCTACTTTTCCTTCTAATCTAGCAAGACGAATAGGTTCACCGCAGCAAGGACATGTTTCGATCGGATCTGTTTCATATAACTCACCTTGATAAACAGTTGAAATTGCCCGTAGGTACGGACGGACCGCTTGCTCGGCTAGAAAGTATGGCAACCACTGAGAAAGACCATTTTTTTCTGCAAAATTGTTAAAATAGAAGTCGTTATATGCTAAGACTTCGTCAACCCATTGTTGTAGGATATCCGGATTAATGATGTCCTTCACCATATATAATTCGTTTTTAAACTCTGATTTAATCACAGCCAAAAGATCGATTAATTCGAAAATGTATTGGCGATATTTTTCGAGATCAACATTTAATTGAATCTGGCTTATTAATGGTTGATTATCATTTTTCAAAGCATTCGGTACAGCATTTATATGATTTACTATCTCATGCTTCCATTGGTCCTGCTTTTCAATAATTTCTTTTTGTAATTTAAAATACTCTGTTGTTACAACTGACATGTTAATCACCTCGAACAGTTAATGGTGTAAAGAAGAGCCGCCTAAAATGGGCAGCTCTCATTTTGTTTTAGCTAAGTTCTTAAGGATTAAAGATGAAATCTCTTGAATTATGCACCTTTATTTTGCTTAGCTTTTTGCTTTTGTTCGTCATACCAACGGCCATGGTGGCTCTTAGCCCACTCTTCTGGAACTTCGCCTTTTGTCATCCCGCTAAGAGCATCTTTTCCACCTGGAGCGAAAGTACCCATGTAAGCATGACCCACTACTACAGCAGCGGCTAGTCCAACACAAATGGAATGAATTGGATAGGCGATATCCACGACCGCAGGCGGGAACCAGCCTGTATTCCACATCACAATACCAGAGCCAATTAATGCTAGGGCTGTAACCATCTGTAATAAAGAGTTGATTTTTTCCCCTGCATTGTAAAAGTCCTGCTTCGGAACGTTTGCGTGTTTCCCAAAAAATTCTTTAGCAAACGGTATAAAAAATCCGAAATCGTGCTTACGCCATGTTAATGCTGATTTAATCCAGTGAAATAGGGCTTTAGGATCTGCAATAATCATAAATACTAGCGGAGCCATAAAAACAAATGCAAACACACGATGTAAGAAACGAGCATTTGCAGGTCCACCTAGAACAGGATATAACCAGTCAAAGAACTCTGTATACATAGGTAGAGCTGTAATATAAAGGGCGATGAATGCAAATGCATTTAACCAGTGGGCAATAATAAACGGTTTACTAAAACGTTTCATCATTTTATCCTTCCGGGGCTTATTGCTCATCTGATTCCCCTCCCTCATGTTTGTTACCTTGATTTAAAAATTTATTTGCTACCATAGCACCGAGTACAGCCATTGTAGTTCCACCGAGTAGGGCTTTACCAAGCGGTTGTGCATAATCCTTCCAAATCTTTGCAGAAGTCGGGACCTTCGGATTTAATGGTAAGTCATAGAATTGCGGATCTTCACCTAATACATAAACCGTATGTGTGCCATCTACACCTTGTGGGTTATAGATATTCGCTTTCGGGTAACGAGACTTCGCAAAGTCTAAGCGTTCTTGAGCAAGCTTTAACATTTCTTCTTCTTCTCCAAATACAATCGCTTCAGCATGACATGTATTGGCACACGCCGGCATTAATCCTTCATATAGACGGTCCGTACATAATGTACATTTTTGTGCTTTACGATATTCTTTACCTTTTTCATCAATATAGTCTGCAAGCTGAATCACATCAAATGGACAGCCTTCAACACAATAGCCACAGCCTACACATGCATCATTGTCTACAACAACCGAGCCAAATTCAGTGTAGCTAATTGCGTTTTCCGGACAAACTTTTTCACAGCCAGCATCATTACAATGGAAACAAGATTTATGACGAAATAACCATTCAAAGTTTCCATTTGCATCTTCATGCTCTTTAAATGTGATTAAATTCCAAGTTTGTGCATTTAAAGTTTCATGAGACTGATAGCTCCCAGAGAATTTTTCAGGAACCGGTGGCAAATCATTCCAATTCTTACAAGCGACCATACACGCACGACAGCCGTCACATCTCGTTACATCTACTAGTTTAATATATTTCGACATCTTTAAGCCCTCCTGACATTACATAGGAATGCTTTGTATTCTGGTATCATCGTATTTGCATCCCCGATATGACTTGTTAAACGGTTTGCAGTTCCACCTGTAACAATTCCGTTATAGCCAAAATGCCATGGAAGACCGACATGGTGAACAATTTGACCTTTAATCGTGTATGGCTTAAAGCGTTTCGTCACCATTGCATAAGCCTCTATTTCACCACGTGCGGAGTTAATAATAATCTTATCTTTATTATTAATGCCTTTTTCCTTCGCCAGCTCTTCACTCATTTCAACGAACATGTGCGCCACTAGTTCTGATAACAGAGATTGGTTTCGTGTCATTGCACCTGATTGCCAATGTTCTGTTAGTCGATAAGTAGTTGCAACAATTGGAAAATCTTTGCTACTTCCTTTTTTGTTTTCTTTTTCTCCCCAAATTTTAATAGCGGGGTTAAAGTCTTGACTATTAAATGGGTTTGGAATTGGACTTTCATATGGCTCATAATGCTCTGGTAATGGCCCGTCATTTCTTCCAGCAAAAATACCACCGACTTCATCACCTGTCATTATAAATGCGTTTGTACCTCCTGGGTCTGAAGGCGCTTTTGTCTTTACAAAGTCTGGAACGTCGTAACCTGTCCACTCTTTTTTACTTTCGTCCCACCAAATTACTTCCTTACCTTTAGCCCATGGTTTCCCAGTCCAATCAGCTGAACAACGATTGTAAATAATCCGGCGGTTTAACGGCCAAGCATAGGACCAATTTAAGAAGTTACCCATTCCTGTATCTTTGTTATCACGAGCCTTTGACAGGTTTTTACCTTCCGCAGGATAGAAACCACTATATATCCAGTTACCACTGCAAGTCGTACCATCGTCGGCTAATGCAGCAAAGCTTTTAACTAGTTGACCTGTTTGCGTATTATAACCATTAATTTCACGGTGAAGAAGATCTATTTCTGGATGGCCATGATCATCACCGTATTCCCATGTTATAGCATTGATCGGTGCAGCTAGAGCAGTATTTTGATTTTTATAAAGCGCTTTTAACCGCTTACCTAGTTCATAAACAATTTCTAAATCAGCTTTGGATTCACCTTTTGGTTCAATCGCTTGCCAACGGTATTGCATCCAGCGTCCGCTATTCGTAATCGTTCCTTCTTTTTCATAAGAACCACAAGCTGGCAGGAAGAACACTTCTGTTTTAATATCAGCTGGGTTTGAGCCTGCCTGTTTACTCCAGAAACTAGATGTTTCTGTTTCCCATAAATCGACTGCAACCATCCAATCTAAGTTGGCAAGGGAATTTTGTTCTTTATTAGCATTCGGACCACCTACAACAGGGTTCTGTCCGAACAAGAACATGCCTTTAATTTCTTCATTATAAAGAGCTTCAAATAACGAAATATGTGAATAGTTTTTTCCTTTTTGCATTTTAGGTAGGTAATGATATCCAAATTCATTTTCAGCCGTAGCATTAGGTCCGTAAAATGCTTTAAGCAAGCTAACCACGAATTTGGGCTTATTTTTCCAGTAGCCACCTTTTGGTGTTTCAATATCATGATAAGCCTGTAAGGTTGGATGCTTATCCACGTATGGTGCACCCAGATAGCCTGGTAGATTATCAAATAATAAAGCAAAGTCTGTTGAACCTTGAACGTTTGATTCTCCGCGCAAGGCGTTTACGCCACCGCCCGGACGTCCAATATTCCCTAACAACATTTGTAGTATTGCATAACTGCGAACGTTTTGCGTACCCACTGTATGCTGTGTTGTACCCATTGCATACATAATCGTTCCCGTTTTCTCTGCTGCCCCTGTTGCGCAAAAAGTCGCTGCTACTTTCTCATATAATTCCTTAGGAGTTCCTGTAACAGCACACACTGAATCAATATCATATCGCGAATAATGTTTCTTTATTAATTGGTAAACACAGCGAGGATCGTTTAGTGTTTCATCTTTCAAAATATTGCCTTCCTCGTCACGCTTAAAACTCCATGTACTTTGGTCATACTTGCGAGTTTCCTCATTGTATCCTGAGAATAATCCATCATTAAAATCATACTCATCATTTAAAATAAACGCGGCATTTGTATACTTGGCAACATAATCTCGATGAACTAAATTATGCTCAATTGCATAATTGATCAAGCCGCCGATAAAGGCAATATCAGTTCCAGAACGCAGCTGCGCATAAATATCGGCCATCTGCGAAGAACGAGTATAACGCGGGTCAACCGAAATGATTTTTCCACCGCGTTCTCTTGCTTTCAGTAACCATCTCATGCTAATCGGATGGTTTTCGGCTGGATTTGCTCCAATAATCAGCGTTGCATCTGCATGCTGAAGGTCGTTCCAGTGATTTGTCATTGCTCCACGACCAAACGATGGCGCCAGACCGGCTACCGTAGAGCTGTGTCATATCCGTGCTTGGTGTTCGATATACGTTAATCCAAGCCCTCTCATCAATTTTGCAATTAAGTATGTTTCTTCATTATCTAATGCCGCCCCACCTAGGCATGCTATCGCTTCTGTTCGATTAACAGGAACCCCATTCTCATGAGTTTGGAATGTTTTATCACGTGTTTCTTTCACTTTCTGCGCAATTTTTTCATACATCCAGTCCCATGACTTTTCTTCCCATTTATCACTGCCTGGTGCACGATAAAGCGGTTTTGTCACACGACGATCTGATTCGTATACTTGACGAATATTTGTACCTTTACTGCACAGTGAGCCTTCATTAATTGGATGATCCGGGTCACCTTCAGTGAAAAGAACACTATCATTTTTTGTATGAACTAAAATTCCGCAACCTACTGCACAGAAACAACAAATAGTAGGTGTGGCAGTGGCTTCAGCCAATTTAAATTCCTTTGACTGTGCCTTCGCTTTTTTTGTATCAAAGCCAAGTTCAACAACAGCCAAAGTTGCCGCAGTAGCACCAGACAATTTCAAAAACTGTCTACGAGTAAATTCTGCCATATATTGTTTCATCCCTTTCTTGAACAATGATCTATTTAAAACCTTAACATACCCCCATACGTAAGGATTTAAAGCTAATTCATATCGCCTGCTACTCGCTCATTTACATCTTTTAAGACACGGCCGCTGTTCGTATAAACATTTACCATCTTTCCTCTTAAGTAACCAATCACTTCAACACTCAAAAAGTTAGCGAGCTGAATCGCTTGCCTTGTGGCTGCTGTTCTAGAACCGATAATTCCAAAACCAAATCTTGCTGCTTTAGATAGCATTTCATAGGAAACTCGACCAGTCGTAAGCAGAATTAAATCTTCTGGTTTAAGATTGTTACGCAAGGCATAACCAATTATCTTGTCAACCGCATTATGTCTTCCAATGTCTTCTCTAACTACAATGGTTCCTTCACGGTCCACGATACATGCCCCATGCATACCACCTGTTTCTAAATATAGCGGAGAGTTCATTGCGAATTCATGTCTTTTTTTTAATAAATATGAGATAGAAACTGTACGATTTGTTTTCACCTTTTTAAACTGTTTAACATCAGACATTGAAAAGAATGTGACACCGCGCCCACAACCTGCAGTAAAATTCATTTGCTTTTCTCGAAAACGATCAAAATCAAACTCACTGGTTGTTTCCGCGTAAATCCGATTACGTCCTTCGTCAACTACTATACTCTTTAGGTCATTAGGTGAACTGATGACCGCCTCGGAAAATAAATAACCAATGGCCCAATCTTCTAAATCCTGATTTGTAAGTTGATATGTTGCTAGATTACGACCATTTAAAAATAAACTAATTGGATACTCATCCGGGCATGTTTTTTTAATCATGGTAACACCCCATTCTTACGGAAAAATAACGTATGACCGATAAATATTTACAAGAAAGTTATAGTTAATAACTATAGTCATATAGTAGTCCCAATAAAAAATTAAGGATGTGAAAGAAGTCACACCCTTAAATACATTTATGTAGTTTTCACAAATTATTCATATCAATGTCAAATAGTGTTCATAAATTTTCTATGTTACTTTTATTAAAACACATCAACTTGTGAAATTGTGAGCAATATTGTGGCGATATCATGAACAATTCAAAAATCATCCGAAGATATTATACAAGGATAATACAATAAAAACATCGTAATTTGTCATAATAGATAAATTACGATGTTTTTTTAATCAGATTAGTAGATTAAATAAATCCATATCCTTATTAATTTCTGTAAATTTAAAGCCTTTTTTGACCATTCGATCAATCAGCGGCTGATAATCTCCTCTATGTTTTAACTCAATTCCTACAAGCGCCGGTCCATTGTCTTTATTATTCTTTTTTGTGTATTCAAAACGAGTAATGTCGTCATCAGGGCCTAACACTTCGTCTAGGAATTCCCTCAAAGCACCTGCACGTTGTGGGAAGTTTACGATAAAATTATGCATAAGCCCTTCATAGATAAGAGACTTTTCTTTCATTTCTTGCATACGGCTAATATCATTATTACCACCACTAACAACACAAACTACCGTTTTCCCCTTAATCTCATCCTTGTAGAAATCCAATGCTGCAACAGATAGAGCACCTGCCGGCTCTACTACAATCGCATTTTCATTGTAGAGTTCGAGAATAGTCGTACAAATTTTACCCTCTGGAACGACCAGTACATCATGCAACATTTCTTTACAAATGTCGAATGTTTTTTGTCCAACCGTCTTTACTGCTGCACCATCTACGAATTTATCAATATGATCCAAAGTAACGAGATGATTCTGTTTAATCGCTTCTTTCATGGAAGGAGCTCCTGCCGGTTCGACCCCGACAACCTTCGTATTCGGACTTATACTCTTTAGGTACGTTCCCACGCCAGAAATTAATCCGCCACCACCAATTGCTCCAAAAACATAATCAACCGGTTCTTCGATATCGTTCATGATCTCCATTGCTACCGTACCTTGACCTGCAATAACATGATTATCATCAAAGGGGTGAACAAATGTACGACCCTCAAGTTCACAACATTCCATTGCTTTTGCTGCTGAATCGTCAAAAGTATCACCTGTTAAAACGACTTGTACATATTCGCCACCAAAACGTTTCACCTGATTGACTTTTTGTCTTGGTGTTGTAGAAGGCATAAAGATCTTTCCTTCAATTTTCAATGCGTTACAAGAGTATGCAACACCTTGAGCATGGTTTCCAGCACTAGCACAAACGACCCCGTTTTTTAGTTCTTCTGGGGTTAAGCTTTGAATCTTATTATAGGCGCCGCGAATTTTAAAGGAACGAACAACCTGTAAATCCTCTCTTTTCAGATAGACATGACAATCATAGCGGTCTGATAAGATTTCGTTTTTTTGCAGTGGTGTATGAAAAACCACATCCTTTAATACATGATTCGCAATGATGATATCTTCAATTTGAACTTTCTTCATTTGTTCTGTACCTTCCATAGCAAAAATCCCTTTCTTTCTATAGAATTTAGAATCTCTTCTCATTAAAATCTTTTAAGGATTACTAAATCCGTTCGTTTTCATTCCTCATTATTCATTCAGTTGGTTTTATACTCGTAAGTCCGAAATATTATGGTAATGGTGTACATTATGAGTAATACTTAAATCACAACAACATATTGAAATTGCTCTAATTATAACATGTTTTTTAGAGTTGGATAGCAATTTTTCAACTGATTAAAATTTTCTGTTTATTGTAAACGTTGCCAATGACGTTATTTAAAAGCAAAATTGTAAATATTTGCATATAAATAACATGTTGATTATAAATTACATGAAAATGTTTTTTCTAGCACATTCTCTAATTGTTTCAAAATAATATTTTCTCTCTGACTACTAGATAATCCATAAATTATACTATTATAAACATTTTTATAATACCATTCCTGACTTTGTCTCCCTCGTTTAAAGCGGCCCCACACATCCACTTCACTTGCATTCATTTCTTCTAATGTAGATTTAAGATTATGCAGTTTGTCTGCAGCAGCAACTAATTTTACATCATACGAGGCAGTTTTTAAAAATTCAATCGTATGTTTCTTTCGTTCTTCCCATCCTAGCTCCTTATTTGGCTCTGAACAACCGTTAACGATACTAGCAATGTTTCTGCCAAACTGTTCCTCTATCACCTCTAGTGTTAAAGGGGTATCTTCAACTACATCATGTAATATTCCCGCTGCGATGACAGCATCACTACACCCCGCTTCTTTTAGGATCATTCCTACTGCGAATGGATGTGTGATGTATGGAATATTCGTAAGTTTTCGATATTGTCCATCATGTGCTTTAGCAGCCGTATTTATAGCTTTTTCGATTATATTCAAGCGACTTTCCTCCATTTATTTGTATTTCCGATACAAACAGAAATTCAATAAAATAAACTCTTAACGGTTTGTTAAGAGTGAATAATTCGTCGACTATATTACCTTTTTAACTTCATAATTATACCATTTTTTTATCATCTAAAGGTAATTATTATTTCGAAAAAAAGAGTGAATTAATATTAATGTTTCTTTTCATAAATATTAAAATAATAATCATATGGATTTTTCTCGTCTTTTGGACCTTTCTCACTTGAAACTAGCTGCCAATTTGTTCTATCAATTGCAGGAAAAAACGTATCTCCTTCAAATTCATGCTCAATTTCAGTTATGTATAGACGATCTATTATAGGCAGTACTTCTTTAAAAATCTCAGCGCCACCTATGATGCATATTTCATCATGATTATTAGTAATTTTATTAAGTTCATCTATATGATGAATGATCGTACAGCCCTCAGCTGTAAAATTCTTATCTCGAGTTAAGATGATATTTTCCCTGCCTGGCAAAGCCCTACCAATAGATTGGTGTGTTTTGCGGCCCATTACAATCGGTTTACCCATTGTCACTTTTTTAAAAAAAGCCAAATCTGCTGGCAAATGCCATGGAAGTTGATTATCCTTACCGATTACCCTATTTTTATCCATTGCTACTACTAATGAAATCATGCCGTCCACCTCGTCCTATATTTTTTTCACTTCAATACTGCATTTCTATAACCCCTATCTATTTATACAAACGTAACATTGATAATTTTATGTTATAATTCAAAAAGTAAATACTACATATATCAATAATTTGTTTTAGGTCTGTTGGAGGGATATATTTGAAACAATACCATGATTTATTAAAGCATATTTTAGAAAATGGGGCAAAAAAAGAAGATAGAACTGGCACTGGAACATTATCTGTTTTTGGCTATCAAATGCGCTTTGATTTAAGCAAAGGATTTCCATTAGTTACGACTAAACGTGTTCCATTTCGTTTAATAACAAGTGAATTATTATGGTTCATAAAAGGAGATACAAATATCCGCTTTTTATTAGAGCATAATAATCACATTTGGGATGAATGGGCTTTTGAGAATTATGTAAAAAGCATTGACTACAAAGGGCCTGATATGACTAATTTTGGACTTCGAGCAAACGAGGATCCACAATTTAAAGAAGTATATGAACAGGAAATGCGCATGTTTTGTGAACGCATTTTAAACGATGATGCATTTGCTGAAAAATGGGGCGATTTAGGACCTATTTACTCAAAGCAGTGGCGAAACTGGCAATACTTTGACGTTGAAACAGGTCAAATGAAATCTGTAGATCAGCTGAAACAAGCTGTGGAGATGATTCAAACAACACCGCACTCGCGTCGGATTATTGTTAATGCATGGAACCCAGGTGAACTGCATCAAATGGCATTGCCACCATGTCATAAGAGTTTTCAATTCTATGTGAACGACGGTAAGTTATCTTGCTTAATGGAGCAGAGATCAGGGGATGTATTCTTAGGAGTACCGTTTAACATTGCAAGCTATGCGCTGTTAACTCATATGATTGCCCAGGTTACAAACCTTGAAGTTGGCGAATTTATAATTAATATTAACGATGCACACATTTATTTAAATCATCTTGAGCAAGTAAAGACACAGCTTGAGAGAGATTTTAAGGAACTGCCTACCCTTCAATTAAGTCCGGATGTTACCAATTTATTTGATTTTACGATGGATGATATTAAAATCGAGGGCTACGATCCGCATCCTACCATCAAAGCACCTGTTGCCGTATAAAAATCCAAATCTTTCACTAACAACCACGATAGCGGTAAATAGCTATCGTGGTTTTTCATATCCAATGATTATGACGTGAGTTTCTGGCTTAATTTTCTAAACTCCACTTCCATTCAATTACCAAATTACGAACAATATAAAAAAAAGTTGTTAATTTGTTCGTTTTTTTATCAAAAAAGACTTTTCTTTCACAGAAACGTCATGTATAATCCAAGTAAATAGCAATAAGCAATAATTTAATACTAACCTCTCGTATAATAGCTGGAATATGGCCAGCAAGTTTCTACCGATCACCGTAAATGAATCGACTACGAGTAAGCTTTGTTTAAATAATATTTTAAGGCCAAGCCCAAAACAGCTGCTTACTCTAGTGATGAGTAACAAGCTTTTTTGGGCTTTTATTATTGCTTAAATTGAAAGGAGCTTACTATGTACGAATTACAGCAAAAAATCCTTAAGGAAGGCATTGTTCTAAATGACAATGTTTTAAAGGTAGACTCATTCATTAATCATCAAATGGATCCAAAACTTATGAAATCTATTGGTGAGGAGTTTGCCAAACACTTTGCCGATGAAAAAATCACAAAAGTTTTAACGATCGAATCTTCAGGAATTGCTCCTGCGATAATGGCAGCCTTAAGCCTTGATGTTCCGGTTGTTTTTGCACGAAAGAAAAAATCCGTAACCTTAAAAGACAATATGTATTGTACAAAGGTTTATTCATTTACAAAGCAAGAAGAAAACGAAATTTCCGTTTCTAAAGACTATTTACTAGAAAATGATACTGTGCTAATCATTGATGATTTCCTTGCAAACGGCCAAGCTGCACTAGGTCTCATTAATTTAGTTGAACAAGCTGGAGCAAAGGTTTCTGGTGTAGGAATCGTAATCGAAAAATCATTCCAAAATGGAGCACAGCTTATTACCGATAAAGGATATCGTTTAGTATCACTAGCCAGAATTGCTTCATTACAAAACGGAACTGTTTCCTTTTTAAATGAACAACTAGCCACTGTTTAATAAGTCCATATCACACTAAAATTTCGGAGGATTACAATGCAAAACTCTATTAAAACATTCGCATTAGGTTTTCAACATGTATTAGCTATGTATGCTGGCGCAATTATTGTACCGTTAATAGTCGGCGGAGCGTTAGGCTTAACGATCGAGCAACTAACATATATTATCGGGATTGATATATTAACATGCGGAGTCGCATCCCTTCTGCAAGTATGGAAAAATAAATACTTCGGTATCGGCTTACCAGTTATGCTTGGCTGTACATTTACAGCTGTAGGACCAATGATTGCTATCGGAAGTCAATACGGCATTCAGTCTGTATACGGAGCGATTATCGCATCAGGTATCATTGTTGTACTAATTGCAAAGTATTTTGGTAAGTTAATCAAATTCTTCCCGCCGGTTGTAATCGGCTCTGTTGTAACAATTATCGGTATTACATTAATCCCAACTGCTATGAATAGTATGGGGGGCGGTCAAGGAAATCCTGAGTTTGGTGCTCCTAAATTTTTAATGCTATCATTTGGTGTTCTAATTTTAATTTTATTATTAAACAAATTCACAACTGGATTTTTGCGATCTGTTTCAATCTTAATTGGTATGGTTGTTGGTACTATTGCTGCATACTTTATGGGAATCGTTGATTTTACAAACGTCGGTGAAGCAAAATGGATTCACATGGTTCAACCATTTTACTTCGGTGCACCTAAGTTCGAAATCACACCAATTTTAACTATGACTTTAGTTGCGATTGTAGGTTTAATCGAATCAACAGGTACGTATCTTGCTTTAAGTAATATTTGTGATCGAAAATTAACTGATAAGGATATTACGAATGGATACCGCGCTGAAGGATTAGCGATTACACTTGGAGGGATTTTTAACGCCTTCCCTTACACCACTTATTCACAGAACGTGGGTCTTGTTCAATTATCCGGTGTTAAATCAAAAAGTGTGATTGTAATGGCAGGTTTCATCCTTATTACCTTAGGCTTTGTTCCGAAAATCGCTGCGGTTACAACTATCATTCCAGACCCAGTTCTAGGTGGAGCAATGGTTGCAATGTTCGGTATGGTTGTGGCGTACGGTATTAAGATGTTAAGTAATGTAAGCTTTGAAACAAACGGAAACTTACTAATTATCGCTTGTTCAGTAGGTATGGGTTTAGGCGTAACAACTGTACCTGAACTATTTGCGCAATTCCCTTCTAGCATTCAAATTATTACTAGTAACGGGATTGTAGCGGGAAGTATTACAGCGATTGTGTTAAATATTTTATTTAATGTGATTCCAAGTCGACAAGAGAAAAAAGCTGCAAACACTTCAACTCAATTGAAAGAACAACAAGCTTCGTAGTTAATGTACAACGGCTATGTAAAAACCAGATTCTGCCTTTTAAGAATCTGGTTTTTTTATGTTAAATAATGATTATCAGGATTCAATTTTTACAAAAAATTCATTTGTTTGTGATAGATTTGTCAGTATTTTAACTATAATGGACTTAATATGAGAAAGGAGTTGAATTATGCTATACAAATCTAGATCACAATCTGCCGAGTTACTAATTCTTAGATCTTTAAATGCGCGAATGAGTTTATCAGACAAAGACCAGCAGCACTACCAAAATCTTAAAAAAGGATATGAAGGTGAAGTTATATTTGATTCATTTACCGAAAAACTTGCATGTGACTGCTATATTTTAAATGATTTACTATTTAAATTTAACGGCACTCAATTCCAAATCGATTCGTTAATTATTACATCAGACACGATTTATTGCTTTGAAGTAAAAAATTACGAAGGGGATTATTTTTATGAATCTGAACGATTTTATACTAAGACAAGGTCGGAAATTAGTAGCCCATTAACACAATTAAGTCGAAGTGAATCGATGCTTCGTCAGTTACTCCAAAACCTCGGAAACCAGTTACCCATTCAGGCATTTGTTGTTTTTATCAATCCCGAATTCACCTTATATCAAACACCACTCAACAAACCAATGATTTTCCGTTCTCAAGTTAACCGTTATATGAAAAATTTAAGTACAATTCCGTTCAAGTTAGATAAAAAACACAAAATACTTGCTGACAAATTACTGGTGAATCACATTAAAGACTCCCCTATTTTATCATTGCCATCGTATGATTATGAGCAGCTTCAAAAGGGTATCCCCTGTATTTCATGCGGCTCGTTATCGATTACTGTTAGTAGAACGAAATGTGTTTGCGAGGAATGCGGTCATGAGGAAACGGTAACAAACGCTGTTCTGCGGTGTGTTGAAGAATTTCAACGACTCTTTCCTAGTCAAAAGATCACTACAAATACAATTTTTGACTGGTGCGGGGTGGTGAAGTCAAAGGAGAGAATTAGAATGATTTTGAAAAAGTATTATAAAATAATTGGAGTACATCAGTGGGCTTTTTATGAATAAATTATTCAAGATTTATTAGCCCAGCCGGAAAAATCTTTTAATTATTTTAGTTGCGCGCAATTATGACTTAGTACATTTAGTTTTTATTTTTATTATTTAGGTTTGCCCTTCATCAAAATGATGAAGGGCTTTTTACTGTTACATGTGTAACTGCATCTATTTTATGAAGAGGGCTTCGGTTGCTTTTTTGATGCCTGTTTCCTCTTCATCGGCCTTAAGAAGAGGGGTCGGTTGCTTTTTTGATGCCCGATTCCTCTTCATCAGCTTTATGAAGAGGGGTCGGTTGCTTTTTGGGTGCTTGTTTCCTCTTCATCGGCCTTATGAAGAGGGTTCGTTTGATTTTTTGATGCCTGTTTCCTCTTCATCGGCCTTATGAAGAGGGTTCACTTGCTTTTTTGATGCCTGTTTCCTCTTCATCGGCCTTATGAAGAGGGTTCGTTTACTTTTTTGGCGCCTGTTTCCTCTTCATCGGCCTTATGAAGAGGGTTCATTTGCTTTTTTGATGCCTTTTTCCTCTTCATCGCCCTTATGAAGAGGGTTCACTTGCTTTTTTGGCGCCTGTTTCCTCTTCATCGCCCTTATGAAGAGGGTTCATTTGCTTTTTTAATGCCTGTTTCCTCTTCATCGCTCCCAAGAAGAGGTTTCGCTTGCTTTTTTAATGCTTGATTCCTCTTCATCAGTACTATGAAGGAAGGGAGCTTGCTTTGTTTCCGACCGATTCCTCTTCACAGGTAATATGATATCAACCGCTCAATCTACAACTACCTAATAAAAAACATTCACCTCAAACCGACTCAAACCGCCCCTACCCACAAACACACAAAACAGGCACCCCTCGCCATGCGATTGGTGCCTGTTCATCATATTTTACACTTGCTAGTGCACAGCAGATAAAAACAAGTACGACACTAAGTTTAGCTAATTGTCACCTTTCGTGCGCTCTCATCAAAACTAACCTGCGCACCTATAGCTTGTGCTACAAATCGGATCGGTAGAATCGTGCGATCATTTCTAATTTTAGCAGGAACGTCCATCATAACGTTTATTCCGTTTAATTTAAGCACCTTACTACCAATCGTCAGCTGGACTACTCGATTATCTCTTAGGATTGTTACTGTTCTGCTATCGTTATCCCAAATAACAAAATCCATATCGACACCAATGGAATCTGCAGCAAAACGGACAGGTAAATACG
The DNA here is from genome assembly GCF_900240995.1 of Bacillus sp. Marseille-P3661. Lineage (NCBI taxonomy): Bacteria > Bacillati > Bacillota > Bacilli > Caryophanales > Bacillaceae > Bacillus > Bacillus sp. Marseille-P3661. The sequence goes on along the minus strand of NZ_LT965958.1, from coordinate 240,786 downwards.
TACGGTCCTTTTCAACAAACGGCATAATATCCATAGTTTTTACTTGATTACCAATTTTATAGGTTGTACTTCCAAGTGTGAATTCAGCCTTTTCTCGTTTCGAAGATCCGCCTGTACTTGGAGCTGGAGTTATAACATTAGCAATTCCAAGCTCGTGATACGTATCATTATTGTTCCATAAATCATACGTATTTTGATTTAATACATAAGAACCTACTGTTTCAATTAATGCTGAACCTTTAACAAGAACGTCAATGTTACCCTCTGGCACACTGCGATCAATTCTCAAATTAATATTTGATAGTGTAATCGTTGAAGCTACAGTACTTTCCTCATCAATTACGAATGAAAATGTATTGTTTCGTAATCGAACATCATCAATAAAAAGGTTCCCATTCGTCACATTCACAGTTGGTACGTCCACAAAATCGACACCATTAGGTAAGACGAATTCCAATGTACCGCCCTTATTTAAAGCTTCTTTAGCATTTTCTTTAATTATAATATTGGCAGCTTTTTGATTACTTACTCCTATATCAACATTGGGTACAGAAGATGTTGTTAAATCAACTGGAGCGTTTACATTTGCTACAACAATATCTTGTTTCTCAATACCTGCTCCCTCGACTTCAATCTTCAGCGGACCATTAAAGCCAGGTTGTATCGCTACTTTTAAGTTATCCAACTTTAATTTTGCTACATCTGCATTACTGCCACTTAGATTATATTTTAACGAACGTCCATCATTTGTAAGTGATGGAATTCCAAGATTAATACCATCACGATCCGTATCATAATCAACCCACTTTACGCCAGCGGGAACTGTCAGATATAATGTTCGACTCACAATAAATGAACCTGGAACCCTTTCAAGAAATTCAATAGGTGCAATACGTTGATCTGTTTTTCCACTATGGAGATTAGGAACATCATCATTTATTAAAATCGCTACACCATATTCAGCATATTCGCCTACTTTGATTTCTCTATGGTCGACATTTGACGTTCCGTTAAGTTGCGCCATAACATCACCAGGAGCTATGAAACTATCTTCTACCACTGTATATCGAAGTGGAATTTCCCACATGGATGGAATGGTAGTTTGGTCACTTTCAACATTCAGAATAAGCTCGTTTTCGGTAACATTATAATTAAAAATAACGTTTTCACCGTAAATTGTTGTTTCTGAGCCTTGAGTTGGCATTGCCCACTTATAGCCTTTAGGAAGTTTTAATTTTAAAGAACTATTCCCACTTTCTAGAGATTGATAAATATCTTCCTTTAAACGCAATTTAAAAGTAAAGAAGTTATTACTTTTAACGACTTCCTCTGCTGAGACTATAACTAGTCCTTTGTTAACAACAGTTCCAGCAACAACACTACCTCTAGGAAATCCTGAAGAATCTGGACTTGAAAAGTTCACTACAATTGCACCTTCATCACCCTTGTCAATATCAACACTATTGAAAAATAAATAAATAACAGTGTCTGTCGAATAGGAAGCATCAGCAGTTGCTGTTAGCTTAAATTCGTCACCTGCGATGGATGTAATTGTAAAATTATTATTTTGTAATCCATTATTATTTTTCGGAACAAAAACATAATTGGTTCCTGTCGGAATAGTACCACTATCCTCATTATATATTTCGGTGGATATTCCGCCATTTAAGTTATAGGGTAATTTTACGACCATTACATCATTTGTCTTTATTGAACCTGCAGGAACGACAATCTTTATCCGACCTAATGTTTGACCCGGGTCATCATAAAGAATTGGATTCGTTAAGGAAGTGATCGAAGATGTTGAAGCCTCTGTAACAATCGGACTTAGTAAAGAAAGCAAGATCATAACAAAAGCGATTCCGATATTTATTATATTACGATAATATCTGGGTAGGTAAGACATGCTTAATCCCTCCCAACTTTTTCGTTAAATTAAAATATTAATATAAAGCATGATACCTCTTATATAAAACTTTATACCTATAATTACTATTCTACAATACAAAATTATTTCCAGTAAAATTCCAAAAAGTATTTTAGAATGACTCTATGTAACAAATACAGCACGGATCTCATCTAATACCTTATATAAAGAAATCATTTAATTGGAGGACAATGTATGTTCTTTAAACTAGCAAATGAATATGAAACAAGCCAAATTGTAAACTGGTCATTAGGATTGGCAGAAGAAAGCTCAATGGGTTTTATAAAGAATAATCAATTAATGTCTTTAGAAATGTTAACAGAGACACTAAAAAAAGGTGGGTATTATGTCGTAGCAGTAAATGGTCACGAAATTCTTGGATGGATTATGTTAGTGATAGATCGTAATTTTTATTCTGATGAAATGGTCGGTTTTATATACGACCTATATGTGTGGCCCAAATATAGGAAGAATAGGATTGGTGAACAACTAATTAACCAAGCATTATTCATTTTTAAAAATACCGGCCTTCAAAAAGTCAACTTAAATGTGTTCGCAGGTAATCCCGCAAAAAGAATGTATGAAAAGCTTGGTTTTTATGAAGTAACATCATTAATGGAATATCGACTCAATTAACAGCTATAAATACTTGGGAATTATCAGGTTTACTGTATTATTAGTTGTATAAAACACATATTAATATTTAGGAACATAAGTGAGGGTGAGGAAACTGTGACAGATGTAAACGATTATTTAGAGCAAGGGATACATGGTCCTAAAGAAATTAACAAAGCAGAACGAATAAGGTTTCTGGGGACGTTACGCGAAAGAGTAGTCGTAGCTCTAAAAAAGTCACAAGTAAGGGAAAGCGGTGTTTATCAGGAAGTTGTTGACTTGATGAAACAACATCCAAAAGCTCAATTGTTCTTAAACGGTAATATGAACTATTCCTTTTTAAAGGATTATGTAAAACTAGCTACACAATACGATATCCCCTATACGCTAACAACTAATTTAGAAGATGAAACTGATATTGGTCTCGTTTTAGCGTATGATTACGCAATTGATCGCGATGAAATATTCATACAAAAAACCTATAAATATACATTACCAGAAAATGAAGATAAAGGAATAGCAGGATTTATTAAAAAAATTTTTAAATAGGTTTTATCCCTTATAATTGTCCATTGACTTCAGACTCCTACAGTGGTATTCTATTTAGAAATACCTTTTTCGGGAGGGATAAAAATGAGAAGAGTTACACTTGTAGAGTTATTTAAACAGCCTTATACACAAAAGTATTTAAATCGCTCCGGAGTTGCTCATGCCATCGCTGTTGCCTATCATGCATACAGGCTCGCCATTAAATCCAATGTCAATCCCGATCTAGCTACAAAAGCTGCACTGCTCCATGATATTGGTCATTACGAATGGTATCGCAATGGTAAATGGGATTTTGAGGAGTATCGAAAAAACGATATCCATGCTATAAAAGGTGCTGAACGAGCACATAAATTACTAATTAGACTTGGTGAAGACCGCCAAAATGCAAAAGAAATAGCGCTGGCCATTTTACTTCATACTGATTCATACCTACCTCAAAAATTAGGTAATCGTACCCCCCTGCAGGTTGTTGTCTCCAAAGCTGACGAAGCGGATGAGGAACCAAATGGAAAACATCATTACCGAAAAATTTCGTATCGTACTGCACTTAAAAAAATCCACGAGCTTGATCAATTAATAGACTCACATTTACAATACAACTCATTAGAAAAGACTGCAGATTAAATCAGCAGTCTTTTATAAATGGATACAGGTTTATAACAAGCACTTCACTTAATTTTAAACCACATCAGAAGGACTGAATAGAACCTATCTAAGTCGGGAATAAAGGAGATAAAATATTTTTCAAAGGAGACTGTACATTGAAAAACACTTTATCTATCCTTCCAGCGGCTGAACATCGAAAAAAAATTGATTATATATTACTAGGAGCATTAATTGGGTCCATTTTCTTCTTTTTGTTTTCCCTTGCTTTGTTTAGAGTTGTAACGCTTACATATATACATATCTGCGTACTAGTTGGATTGAACTTGTATGTTCGAAAAATGTGGACAGCTTGCGGAACGAAAAAATTTTACCACTATGTTTTTGTATTGCTAACGATCATAGGGGGAATTGGATACGTTATTTACAAATATGAAGCGTTGATTTTATTATCCGTTTTAGGATGTACGGGCTTTATAATTGTAAGGTTATTACCATCATTGTCCCGGGAAAGTAAAAAGATTGTTTATTCGGAGCAAGAACATGATCAAAATAATTAACGAGTATTAAGTTACTATTTATAGATATATTTGGTTTTGGAGCAAGTTTAAAAGGCTCCAAAATTAATACCACAATAAATATCGCATTGTAATCAAATAAGGGGGTACAATTCCTTCTATGAATTTGCACCCCAAATTGTATTATGGAATTTTTCCGCTAACAAATATTTAATTGAGCACGGCTTTTAAAAAGTTCACTTCATTGGAAACCATCCCGGTGTGTTAACAATCGCTTGCCATAATGGGTCTGGCACCACTAAACGATCTTGAGCGTTTTTATCCAAAGCTGTTTCAATTTCGTTTTCCCTGCCTTCTTTGACTTTAATGACCCAATCTGGATCAATAATAAGCTCACGACCTAGCGCAATTAATGGTACCCCTGTTTGTAGGGCATCGAGGGCATCGTCCACTGTCAGAATTGAACCGACACCTATTACCGGCACTTGACTGCCTATTCGATCTTGGATGATTTCCATTCTAGTCCTTGTATCATCTACGCCACGTCTAGGCTTCGATTTATAATCTTGCAAAGAAATATGTAGATAATCTAAGTTTTTCTTCGCTAACGCATCGATTAAAACAAGTGTATCTGCCATCGTTATGCCAGGTGTTTCCGCTTCTTCTGGTGAAAATTGGTAGCCAACGATAAACGTTTCCTCGGCATGCTGATTGACAACCTTTTGAACCTCATCCACAACCGCTAACGGAAACGTTAGTCGTTTTTCTACTGAGCCTCCCCAATGATCCTCACGTCGATTAGAATGCGGAGAAAAAAATTGTTGAATGAGGTAACCATTCGCACCATGTATTTCAACTCCATCATAGCCGGCTTCAATCGCACGTCTTGTTGTTTCACCAAAATCGTGGATAATAGCTAGAATTTCATCATTGGTTAATTCTTTAGGGACCTGCAATGTTCCTCCGCCACCTTGTGATTCTGGCGCAACTGCACTTGCGCTTACAGTTTCCCCATTTGGTACTAATTCAGGTGGGCACATCCTGCCGCCATGAAAGATTTGCAGTATAGCTTTTGCACCTTGTTCTTTAATGGCGGTTGCTAATCTTCTTAAACTCGGGATCATTTCATCGGTATGACCCGCAAACTCTCCATGAAAGCCTTTGCCATTTGCTGTTACATATGTACATGCCGTGATAACCATTCCTGGTCCTTTTGCACGACGAGCATAGTAGTTTACTTCTGTATCCGATACCGTTCCATCTTCATTCGAAGAAAAATTAGTCATCGGGGCCATGACAATGCGATTTTCTAGTCGTGCACCATTTGGAAATTCAAATGATTTTAATAGCGGTCCATATTTTGAATTCATTCGGCAAACTCTCCTTACTCTTACTTAGACACTCGAGAGTTATTTTTCACGAGAAACGCCTTCACCATACTATTTAATTTTTAGCTGTTGTTTCAAATATCTTTACTAGGGCAGGCTTTAATAATAATCCACCTGTTTTCTGCTTATATGCCTTATAATGTCCTGTACCAAAGTGATAATCAATAGCAGCTTGATCCTGCCATTCTTCAACCATTACAAATGTATTCGGTTCAGTTATATGTTCAAATAATTGATAGCTAATATTCCCTTCCTCTGCTTGCGAATGTTTAATCACGATTTTTACTTCTTCAAGAAATTCATCACGATGCTCAGGATTTACTTGAATATGAGCATGTATAATCATCATAGTAGTTTCCTCCTAATAAATACTATTTATCTCCTCGCTTAACTCTTCAGACCATATAAAGTCACTAATTTCTACTGCATCAGTTACATGATGCATTTTGCTTGCACCAACAATAGCTGATGTTACTATCGGTTGGTTTAAAACCCATGACAGCGCAAATTGGGACATGGACATTTCTGTTTTCTCAGCAATCGTGCGAATTTTTTCAATAAGATCGAAATTGCGTTGTGACAATAATTCCTGCAATTTCGCTTCTCCATGTGCAGCCCGGCTTTCTGGTGGTGCATCATTAGGTCCTTTATATTTACCAGATAAAAGGCCTCTTGCTATTGGACTGTAAACAACAACGCCTACACCTTCTGACTTACAAAAAGGCAAAAGTTCGTTCTCTATATCCCTAGCAAGTAGATTATATGGTGGCTGTACCGATACAAATTTTTCAAGGTTCATACTTTGACTAATGCCATGAGATTTAGCTATTTGCCAGGCCGCAATATTCGAACAACCGATATAGCGGACTTTCCCCTGACGAACGATATCATCAAGTGCTCGTAACGTTTCTTCTAGCGGTGTGTTGGGATCAAATCTATGTATCTGATACAAGTCAATATAATCAGTCTGCAACCGACTTAGAGAATTCTCAACCTCTCTCATAATATGTGTTCTTGAAAGTCCAGAATGATTCCTGCCAGTTCCCATTGGCAATCCGACTTTCGTGGCCAACACCACTTGATCTCTTTTCCCCTTTAAAGCACGTCCGATGATTTCCTCTGATGCCCCTGTGCCGTGTACAAAATCAGCATCCTGACCTTTGCCGTAAAAATTAGCTGTATCAATAAAATTAATACCGTTATCTAATGCTGTATTAATAATAGTTCCTGATTCTTCTTCATCAATCCAGCGGCCAAATGCCATCGTTCCTAAACACAGAGTTGAGACTTCTAAACCTGTATTACCTAATCTCTTATATTGCATCGATATCCCTCATTTTATTTAAAAATTGTATTTGCTAGCTTTTTTTACAAAAAATGGTCCATACTATTTAATAATATTAAAAAATGGGAGTGGACACAAATATTACATATTAGGTATTATAGTATTTTGTAGAGCTTTTATGTAGGATAGTCAGCCGAGGATTGACTAAAAATTAATTATGTTACTAGTTCGCACAAATTCACACGTAGGTAAAGGAGTTCACATGGATTATAATGCTTTTAAAGAAATCGTTTTAAATCGACGCAGTGTTCGAAAATATACGGATCAAGAGGTACATATAGAAGATATTAGAGAATTGATTGATTGTGCACGCTATGCACCAAGTGATACAAATTCACAAACTTGGGAATTTATCGTGATCAAAAACAAACAGAAAATCAAAGATATCGAAGAAATGACCTGGGACGCTTTACACCAAAAAGCAGCATTGGCAGAAGAAAAAGGGTTTAAAAAAGAAGGTAAGTTGCTTGCACGTTCATTTGGACCTTATGCGACAGCATTCAGCGATGCACCGGTTCTTATCGTTTGTTTAGCTACCCCGTATCAATCAAAATTCCGTGAAAAAATCTTTGAACCAATTCAATTAGTACCCGATTCAGTTTGGGAGGAAGAAGGAATTAAGAGCAGCTGTTTAGCCGCACAAAACCTTATGCTTGCTGCCCATGCAAAAGGATTGGCTACTTGCCCAATGACAGGGCCTGTACTGCTTGCTTCCGAGCAACTGAAAGAATACTTAAATGTCGAAGACGAAAAACAAATCAATATGGTAATCGCCCTTGGCTATCCAAAGGATTCACCAAAACGATTAGCACGAAAAGATATCGACGAGATTACTCGAATTATTGAATAATTAAAGAAAGAGTATGAACTGGCTTAAGGCTAGGAAATACTCTTTTTTTATTGGGGGGTATTTGATTTCATGATAGAATAAACTAAAAATTGATTTATAGTCATTATATAGATACATTGACTTGTAGTAGAGGAGTATATATGCTGAGCAAAAAGCAAATTTAAAACGGAAATACCTGGAAAGTGCATGATCGCCAGAGATCAGTTTTGATATCTGACCGTTAGCAACGACCTAGTTAATTAAAAACCTGTGCTACTTTTTATATGAAGAGGTTAACCTTGCTTTTTTGATGCCCGTTTCCTCTTCATTCGCCTTATGAAGAGCTTTCGATCGCTTTTTTAATCCTCGAATTATCTTCATCCCCCTTATGATGGGTATTCCATAAAGATATTAAATATCTTTTATTGCTTAATCATCTGTTCATTAATTAACCGTTCTTTATCCCCCAAATTAAATAGTCCGGGGGTCCAACTAGGTAGTATCCCATAACCTCCTATAATCTCTTCTTCCGTTTCAAAAACGACTGCTTTTAAATTCTCACCATTTCTATCTTTTTCTTTTAAGACGAATAGACATTCTGTAACTTCTTTTCCAAGATAATCTTCCAAAAATGTAATCCCACTCGCCTCGTAATTACTTAACATCTCATTAGGTATATCTAACATGTAGGTTTCGACTTCCATTAACTTTTTAATACTCCATCCGTTATTTGCTAAAAATAATTCTTGTTGTTCATTGTAGCTTTTTTGACCACAACCAGCAGTTAATAATAAACCAATTACAATGGATAGTAACATCCTTATTTTCACAACTACTCCCTCCCTAATTACATTCAAATAATTTGACTATTAAAAATAGTTGTGATTTTCGGTTAATGCTTGGAATATTCGTTGATCAAGAAGATTATGAATTTACAAATAACGCTGCAGAAAGCTATTTCAAGAGAACCTGTTTCTACTCTTTCTTTCTATCAACTAAACTGCACCCTTACTAAGCTACATTAGATCTATTGCACTTCAATGACAAACGCGTAACTTGAATCTCCCTTTTCCCATCTCGCAAAAACATCGTAAACATAAATCCCTTTTTCTTTTGGTACAGTTAAAATATTTTTGTCTAAAGGTGCACTTTCTATATTTCCATCACTTAGCCACTTATTTACTCCTAATGAATGTTCATTTGGCTCAATTTTAAATTTTATTTTTATTTTAGATTCGGGCGATACAATCGTTGGTTTAACTCCATGAAACTTAATAAGTTCTGACGGAGAAATTGTATCGGCACACACATTATTAAAAAGTCCATTCCAACAATATGAACCTTGTGCCACTTCCACCTTTTTTTCTGCTACAGTTATGATTGGTGAAGGTGGTTTTGAACTAAATGATCCACTCATAACAAGATATATCGCAAAAGAGAACATAGCTACTACTAAACAAATTATTAATATCCTCATAACTCATAAACTCCCCCTTCCTATAATTGGTCGCTTGAATTACGAAAAAGTTTCCAATCCTGATATAATGAAGGGATTTTAATAAATACTTCACAAAGTTATTGAATTTTTCTGCAAACCTTCTATAGCTGCCTTTAGTGTACATTGTCTTACTTTTCACACCAGATTCTTTTATGTATAAAACCTGTATCTAAGATTACTAGAGAATCTTTGATACAGGCTGTTTTTAGCAATATTTGTACCTAAGTTTTGTTCCGTTAAAATATACCTATTTATTTTTTTCCATAACGGCAAAATAATTATCTTCGTTATCTGCAAAGTTGAATACCCTGCCTGAAGGCATATCTACAATTTCCCCAACAGTGATATTTTTATTGGATAACTCATGATGCAATTTTTCAATATTGTCCGTAAAAAACATTAATGAAGGGGTATCAAGGTTTAATTCTGGAGACATGCTTGCAACTATTTCCTTGTTATGTAGAACGATGCTTGTTTCTACATCTTTATTAGGCGCTATTTCAATCCATCTCATTCCTTGACCGTTGTTTTCCTCTGAAATGACACTAAATCCTACTTTTTCTGTCCAAAAATCCACTGCCTCATCTTGGTTATTAACATATAACATAATTTGTCCTACTTGACTAATCATTGTATTCACTACTCCTCACTTTTTTAATCTCTACTTTAAATTCGTTATTTGGAAAAAAAATCCTTCCCAATTAAAGTAGCCGTTAATAAAAAATAACTAGACGGCCATTTCGTCTAGTTTCACTTCAGTTAATCAATGTAGGCATATATTTATTAAATTCCTTAAGCTCTGCTTCTAGCTTCTCCTTATAAGAGCCTAAAGCAATTCTCACTATTGGATTGTAGGCGTTATAGCCCTTTTTTAATTCTTCATTGACCAGCTCGAGTTCGTTTTTTCGATAATCAATCAAAGCTTGGATAGGATTGTTTTCCTCCACTCGCACATCACCCTCTTAAATAATAACTATCTATTTTATTTCCATTTTCGTCAAAAAAAATACCCTGCATGACTCTCATGCAAGGTTCTGTTAAAAGGAGTTTTGTAAAACTAGTCGGATTTCAAAATAATCAAATTCCTCTGGAAGTGCATTTTTTAGTTCTTTCAGTTTTGTTAATTTCAATTCCTTTGCTTTTTCAATGATCAATTTTTCATGCTCAGGATTTATTAATCTTTCTATATTTATAGTAAGTCCTTCTTCAATTGCTCGTAACAGGTGGCTTTCAACGGTGCTGCGAGACAACCCGCGTTCTTCGGCAATGTTAGCGATGTCCATACCCGCTTGAAACAGTTCGTACGTTTGAAAATAGCTCGGTTTTTCATCACTTTTAACAGGTGAACTTGTAGAACTCGAAACAACGTTAGTCGTGATAGTTTGTCCATTTTCATTTAAATACTGTTGAATTGTCTTTAAGAAGTCCACTCCATATCTTTCGAACTTTGTTTGCGCAACTCCTTTGACAGTGAGCATAGACGTTTCATCCGTCGGGCATTTTTCACACATATCACGCAATGTACTATCCGAAAACACTATATATGGCGGAATCCCTTCTCGATCGGCAATTTCTTTTCGCAAGTTCCTTAACACTTCGAATAATGCATTGTCTTCTTGAATATGCTTAGTTACAACCTGTTCTTTTTTGAAAACTTTTAACTCCCCTTTTAAAACTGGTATAACATTCGGGGTAAGCATCACAACAGGATATTGACTATTCGTTAGCTTGCAATAGCCTTCAGCAATAAGAAAATCTATCACACTTGCAATGTCTTTTTCTGTTTTATGTTTTAGCAAACCATAGGTAGGCAAGTGGTTCAAGCCTAACTCGATGATTCGCTTTCCTTTTGAGCCCTTTAACACCTGGGCCACAATTGTTTTTCCGAAACGCTCATTCATCCGTCGAATACACGAAAAAATCATCTGCGCCTCGGTCGTAATATCGACTGTTTCACGGTTGTCTGTACAATTTTGACATTTCCCGCACTGCTCCTGATCATATGTATCACCAAAATACTCCACAATATAACGCTGAAGACATAATTCAGTGTGACAGTAATCCGTCATTTTCTGCAGTTTCTCATATTCCGCCTTTTTGGCTGTTTCATCCATTAAGGATTGCTCAATTAAAAATTTTTGAATTTGGATATCATACGGCGTAAACAGCAATATACATTCACTATGTTCCCCATCACGGCCTGCACGACCAGCTTCCTGATAATACGATTCCATTGTTCGCGGTAAATTATAATGAATAACAAAGCGGACGTTCGATTTGTCGATACCCATCCCAAAGGCATTAGTCGCGACCATAATAGTGACTTGGTCATATAAAAATTGATTCTGCATGTCTTCGCGCTGTTGTTCACCAAGGCCTGCATGATACTTACCTGCTTTTACCCCATTTTGTTGTAAAAATTCATGAAGCTGATCAACTTCTTTGCGGGTCGCTGCGTAAATAATTCCAGATTGGGTGCTATGTTCTTTCACGTAGCTTTGAATAAATCGTCGTTTGTCTTGACCTTTCATCACCGAAAAAGTAAGATTTTCTCGCTTGAAGCCTGTTACGATTGTATTTTGATCGTCAATATGTAAAAGCTCCTGAATATCTGCAATAACATTGGGTGTCGCCGTTGCTGTTAGCGCGATAACAGTCGGTTTTTCCGGCAGATCGCAAATCTTATAAATATAACGGTAACTTGGCCGAAAATCGTGTCCCCACTGAGAAATACAATGCGCTTCATCCACGGCTATGATAGAGATTGGTAGGGTTTTAAGCATATTTCGGAAACCCTGAGCCTCTAGCCGTTCTGGTGCAATATATATAAGCTTATAATCACCATTCCTGATTCCTGAAATTCTTTCATCCATTTCAATCGCATCTAAACTACTATTTATAAACGTTGCCGGAATCCCTAATTGCTGGAGCTGGTCAACTTGATCCTTCATCAGTGAGATCAGCGGCGAAATAACAATTGTAAGTCCGTCAACTAACAAGGCCGGAATTTGATAACATAGAGACTTTCCTCCTCCTGTTGGCAGGATCCCTAATGTATCTTGATGCCCGAGAACTCTCGAAATAATATCTTCTTGCCCAATTCTAAAGGAAGAATAACCAAAGTATGTTTTTAACGTGTGTTTCGCTTGTTCTAGCATGGTTATGTTATCACCTCTTGCATATCGTTCCTTTCCATTGTAGCAGATAATAAGGGGGAAATATCGAAATAAGATAATATAACTAAGATTTTTTATCAATAAGAAGAAGGAGCAAGTCATTTTGAAATACTGCCAAATATAATAAACATGCAGTAGATATGCCATTGGCCGTTTCAGAACTGTTTCATTTTGAATCTAATAATTATAAAGAGATTGGAGGTGAATGAAAATGGACCAAAATCAAAATATCAGAAGACCTCTATATCCAGTTAAGTATGTACAAGCCATAAAAGAAAGAGGCCCCCATGTTTTCCTTTTTAACGATGGTAAAAAATATGTAGTAAAATGGAAATCAGACTCCAGTAGAAAAAAGGAAGTAGTGAATGAATATGTTGTCAGCAAGTTGGCAAGTCTTCTATCACTACCCGTCATTCCATATGAGCTTGTTTATATTCCTAAGGACTTTATAGAAAAAACGTCACAATTAAATTCATCAACAGTCGAATATCGTCCCGGATACCATTTCGGTTGTTTATTTATAGAGAATTCTAGTGTATTTGCTGATATTGCAAATGCCCCCCCTTCCAAGCTGAAAATAAAAAATCGCGAAGAACTTACTGGGATGATTCTATTCGACCAGTGGGTTTATAACTCTGATCGGAATATAAATAATTTACTTCTAGAACACCTCGGAGATGGCGGCTATGTTGCATATATGATAGATCATGGAAGATGTTTTCCCGGCCGTTATAAATGGTCTACGCAAACACTTTGCCAGAAACCTGAATATAGGGTTTTCAATTATGTCTATCAATGGTGCTTTTCTCTGCTTGATAATCCAGATTCTTTTATCTCTTTTGCACAAAAAATCCAATCATTACCAGACGAATTAATTCGTCAAGTCATCCAATCAATCCCCGATGATTGGGAAGTTTCTGATGAAGAGAAAGAAGCGCTGTTCCAATATCTTATCCGCCAAAAACATCATTTACCGAATGTCGCGACATTTTTCCGTAAGGTTATCCCAATGATGGATGATATCACAATGTAAAAATTTAAAAGAACTCCCTATCATTCGTGAGGGAGTTCATCTATGCTGATCAATTATCCTTTGATTTTTTCTTAGAATCCTTCTTCAATTCTTTCAATGATTTTTCCCTTATTTCTTGCACCGCCCCGGCCCAGTCATTATAGGATTCTGGATCGAATTTTTTTACATGCTCTAGAAACGTTGAAAGTAGGCCCAATTGATCTAATTCTTTCATCATTAACTTAGGTTGTGATGATTGTTTAATAAAAGAGTTCACATGATCAACAATCTTTAAATCCCCTTGTTTAGATAAGAGGATGTGGCGCAGACGCGCATCCAATCGGGTAAAATTTAGCCGTTTCATTTCTTTTAGCAAAAAGAAAATTTTGGCCGAAAGCTCTTCTGTCATGACAGTATTCGCTTCCAGATACTGATCTAGTGATGGCCCTTCGATATACTCCATAATCACATATTTAGGACCAATTTCATAAAGCTTGGGCACAATAGTCGATTCTTGAGCAGCTTTTAACACTTCACTCTCGGTTTCAACATCTTCTTGATGCTTGTAAACTTTCACAACCCGATCTGGAGCAATTTTAAAAACAGCTCCTTGCGCTCCTCTTCCAACTAGTGGATAGTGTGTCAGTTTTTCAAAATCTATTTTTCTAAAACTCATTCCTTCAAATCTTCCAATCGCTTCGAGGAGAGAATTTAAGTCTTCCATTTTCCTCCAACTCCTTTCAGAAAGCTATATTACTTAAAAACAGTGAATCACCTTATATATTTTATGTCTGCAGGTTTAGACTTGCTCTAGCCGCTCGCCTTTTTTAGTACACTATATCCACTAACAATCAAGTGAAACTCCCATCAGGCAGGCTTAAATCCCCACTAATGGTTTGATTTCTAAGAAATTTGACTTCTAACCTATTTTTCTATGTTTCTCATAAACTTCTGCAGGTGACATATTGGTCTAAAATTATCAACATCTCTTGTGATATCTGTACGTTTCAATTAGATCCTTTCTTTCATATGAATATTAAATAATATTGTGTCTTTTTAGGAGGAAATGGCATATGGAAAAAGATATAGGACTAACAAAACAGCCGATATATCCGGTTCAGTACGTACAAGCAGTAACGGGGGGAACCGCCCATGTCATTCTCTGCAGTGACGGAAATCAATATGTAATGAAAATGAATACGGTCAGCAAGCGGCCTAAAGAAATGGTTAATGAGTATGTGTTTGGTAAGTTAGCTAAGCTCCTTTCACTGCCGGTAATCCCCTTTGAGCTAATTCAGCTCAATGAAGAATTTATTAAAAGTACCCCAGCGTTATATGCTAACAAACCTAATTATGACCCCAGATTACGATATGGCAGTTTAGTTATTGAAAATAGCATTGTATTTGCTGATAAATTAGAAACTCCACCCTCGAAACAAGAAATCATCAACCGGAATATGCTTGCTGGAATGATCATATTCGATCAATGGGTTTATAATTCAAACCGGAGTATCAATAACTTACTGCTGCAACATACTGATAAAGGGGGTTATTATGTTCATATGATTAATCACGATCGTTGTTTTCCAGGGGGGTACAGGTGGAACGCAAAAACAATTGGCAGCCAAAAGCCTGAATATCGGATGCTTAATCAAGTGTATCGTTGGTGCTACTCCATGCTCGATGATGATAAACTGCTTGTAAAATTTGCGGAAAGAATTAAAGCTTTGCCGAATGAGTGGATATACGAAGTGATTGTATCCATCCCTGACGAATGGGAAGTAACGAGTGAGGAGCGCGAAACACTTTATCAATACTTAATTAAAGAAAAAGTACGGATGCCAAAAGTCGCTTCGCTCTTTAGGAAGGTCATTCCTCTTGCAAGCACCCTTAACATCTAACATATAAACGGACCGTCCTGAGTTATAGGCGGTCCACTTTTGAGGCTAACTATATAAAGTGACTTCCATAAGTGGGGGGCCAAAATATGGAAGGCGTGGATAGCCAGCCAAATTAGTTTTAATAGCACCAGCTTAATATCAACTATTTTCTCAGCACAGGTATGCAAGTGGCGAAGATGCATAATAACGTCGTCTACTTGGTTGATCATAAAATATTTTGTACTATTACTTTTTGTCCATTAATTCTTGTGCAGCATCTTTCCATTGCTCGTACGATTCTGGATCCAATTCCTTTACATGCTCCAAAAACGAAGGTAATAACCCCTGTTTTCTTAAGCCATTCATTAGCAATACAGGTATGGTGTTGCTTTTTTTAAATGAGTTTACATGGTCAATGACTTTAATTTCATTCGAAGTTGTTAGTATCATGTTCTTTAAACGTACATCTACGCGAGGAATCTTTAATCGTTTCATTTCTTTAAGCACAAGTAAAATTTTTTCCGTAAGATCTTTGGTTATGACACCTTCTGATAGAAGATACTGTTTTACCTGCCTACCCTCTATATATTCCATAATAATATAGTTGGCTCCTACTTCGTAAAGCTTGGGAATAATAGTCGCACCCTGCAACGCTTTCAATGCTGCGCTCTCGGTGAGAGTATCTTCCGGACGTTTATAAACTTTTACGCACTTATCAGGCGAAATTTTATATACAAAGCCCTGGTTTCCCTTGCCAAGGAAAGGGTAGGAAGCAAATAATTCTTCGATCTTTTCTACATTTTTTTCGGCTGCAGCAAGTATCGATTTAATATCCTCCAATTTCCATCACTCCTTTTAAAATGTCCTTCGAATCTATTATTTTTCGATTCATTATATATTTTATGATGATGGAAAGGAGCTTGTTCTAGCCACAAGCCTGTTTTCGCAATTCCCTACTCTCAATCTAGGAGTCTTTTTATTATTCATGTGATACTTGTACCTTTCAAAAACAGTGTTCTTTTCATATGAAATATTAAAGAGATTATTAAAATTTTGTAAAACTGGAGGAGAAAAGATGGATAAGCAACTTTTGGAGCAATTGTTTAAAGGCATTGTTCCCGGTCTGTCAAAAGTGCTAGAAGATCCTCAATATAGTAGATCTTTAGTGTTAAGATTAAGACAAATATTTGCTAACGATAAAACGGAAGGCGTTTCAATTATAACTTGTACAAACAGACCGCATTTCATGAACAATATATTTGCAAATTATGAAAACCAATTTCATGCAATAAAAGAACTAATTATTATTTTAAACAGAGACGATATGGATCTCGATGTGTGGAAAATGAAAGCAGAGAACTATCCAAACGTATCAATCTACAAAGTACCCCAAGATAAGACGATAGGTGAGTGTCAAAACTTTGCTGTTGAAAAAACAAAATACGAGTATATTGCGACCTTTGACGATGACGATTATTACGCACCCAACTATATAAGTGACTTAATGCTAGCTTTTAAATACACAGATGCCGATATCGTGGGAAAGTCCTCTTATTTTTGTTATATTCAAGGTTTACAAGCCCTTGTGCTGCGCAATCCGGCTAATGAATTTCAATATGTCGACTTTGTTGGCGGCGGTAAAAGAATTGTGAAAAAATCAGTATTCGATGTAGTTAAGTTCCCACCTCTGTCGAACCAAGAGGATCGCATTTTCTGCATTGAAAGTATTAAAAAAGGATTTAAAATATTTTCTGCGGATAACTATAACCTCTGTTACCTAAGATCCTCAAATCAAAACCACCATACATGGAGCATTTCGGACGAAGAGATGTTGGCCAGATGTTCCCTTGTCACTTATACAAATGATTACAAGCCATTTGTAACGCTTTGACATGGAATGATATATTAATATTAATTCGGAGTCTCGTTAGCAGAAGGGATGCCTTTTCAGCCGCTTTAACATTTCCTCATTAGGATGACAGTCTATGGACTCCAATGCCATTATGGCTGCTCCAGCAACCGGGGTAAATTGCGGCTGGATCAATTTATATTCTTTATGGGCTGGTAGAGACAGCCGCCATTCCAAGCCTTTTTTCATATAGGTGCTTTGCCAAACGCTGCCGATGAGTACGACTGAGATGCTACCTGCTGTAAAGCTCGAACCCATCAGGTCAATAGCGAATTTACTTTTATCAAGCGCGCGGTTGCAAACACCGGAAGCTAAAGGGAGCCCACGTTCAGCAGCATCTGTTATAAAGGGAGCTAGTGGAGAGAACGTGTTGGTTTGAACCTGTCCAGAAAGAAACAAGTCCCGAATGCCCTCGATGCTTGTTACGTTAAAATAGGTTAACATCCTATTAATGCATTCTTCATCTGCTTGTTTCCCTTTCCCTGCAATAGCCCGGCAGGCAAAATCTAGACCGAGATCGGCTGCGCCCGCCACAGCGTTATATCGAAATTCACGTATAAAGAGTTGCTTACCTGAATCTGTTACGCCGAATATATTGGAGCCAGTACCTCCTATCACTGCAATTCCTGGTTGTTTTCGTAATGCACCCGCGTGTGCCACTACAGCATCATTGACCTGCAGTCTCTGGCATGTTAACCCAGGGATATCGGTAAAAGAATCCGCCCATTGCTGGTCATTCGGCTTGTTGAGGTGTTTGATACCAGCAACTAGTGCTCTCACATCCTTTAACTCAAAGCCCGCATCTGACACAACCTTCTTTATTGCCCGTTGTATATACTGGGTTGAAACAGTTCTAGAGATACCAATTGTCATTTCAAAAGAACGAACGTTCCCGCTGAGATCAACCGCCATTACCCTGGTATGTGTTCCACCCGCATCAATTCCAATTACAATACTCATTGGTCACCACATCACTCTTCAATATAGATCTTTTAATTCATTTTTATGATGAAGAGCCAAAAAGGTTCAGGCTTAATTTTTTATTATTCCTCAACATGGAGTTTCATTTGAGAACATACGGTTCGTTATTTCGTTAAAAAGCTTGTTTTCTTCCTGTAAACCGGCCATCTGATTCCTTATTTCACTTTTATCTTGCTCCTATTGACGTTTCTCGGGCAAATAACGAGCCATTTGTCCGCTTTTATGTTCAAAAGGCTTGTTTTCGAGCAAATAACGCACCGAATGTCCGCAAAAAAACTCGTAGCTCGGTCTTCCCCAATCACTGTCCCCGCGGACTCCACTGAAGGTTATTGGGAATAGCGGCAAACAAATATACTATAAAATAAGTGGGCCAGGCTCATCTTCAACATTAGTTGTTAGAAATGTAGAAACTCCGCAGACTTATTATCAAGTTAAAAGAAAAAGGTTCCTACCCCGATACTTCGACTTTAACGTATCGTGGGCAGGAACCTAAATTAAGTTAACCAAACCGATCTAACACTTTGAAAAATTCTCTTAAATAATCATAAAATATTTTTTCTGTTGGAAGTAATTCTCGATCACTAGGTGTTATAATGCCGACCGTCCGTGTAACTGGAGGGTTTGTTATTATTAGTTTCTTCGTTCCGCGCGGCATGCTATCTATTAAAC
Organism: Bacillus sp. Marseille-P3661; assembly: GCF_900240995.1. NCBI lineage: Bacteria > Bacillati > Bacillota > Bacilli > Caryophanales > Bacillaceae > Bacillus > Bacillus sp. Marseille-P3661. Next base: position 221,887 of record NZ_LT965958.1, on the reverse strand, counting down.
TAATCTCAGGTATTAAAGTAACGCCAAGACCAGCAGAAACCAATCCCTTAATACTGTCGATATCCTTTCCTTCAAAAGCAACATCAGGTTCAAAGCCATTCTGCTTACAAGCATTATCTACAAGTTCTCTTAATCCAAACCCTAGTGGAAACAATATAAATGGATCATTTCGAAGTTGGTTTAAAGTTATCTCTTTTTGTTCTGCTAAAGGATGATATTCAGGTAATAGAGCTACGATGTTTTCTAAAAACAATATCTCCCCATTAAGTTTATCGTTTTTCTTTGGCAATGGTCCAATTAGAGCCATATCCACTTTCCCTGTGATAACCGCATCAATTAAATAATAATAATTTCCTTGTCTAAGATTAAATTTAACTTGTGGATATTTTTTTCGAAAAGTAGAAATTGTCGTCGGCAATGTATAGTTGGCCATACTACTTGGAAAGCCAATCCGAACAGTTCCACCTTCTGGATCCAAAAATTCGTCTACCTCTCTTTTAGCTTTTTCTAAAACCTCCATTGCTTCTTCTACGTATTTCAAAAATACTTCCCCAATTGGAGTCAATCGAACATTTCGACCTTCTCTTACAAAAAGGTCAATACCTAATTCTGCTTCTAGATTAAAGATTTGTCGACTTACAGCTGATTGTGCAACATGCATTGCTTTTGCAGCATCTGTAACGTGCTCCCGTTTTGCTACTTCAATAAAATATTGTAACTGCCTTAACTCCATAATTACCACCACTTCCATAATTCATCTAATTTCGGCATCATATTTATCTAATTAATATATTGGAATAGAATGATTATTAATTATAAAATAAAAACATAAATAAATGATAATTTTTAAAAAATTTATTTAACTAACAAAAAGTTATTCTTTAATATAAAGGAGATATGTAATTATGACAACTATACAAGACACACCAGTGCAAGAAACACAAAATGTTGCAAAGAATTATGTAAATTCAGTTCTTGAAACAATCAAAAAACGTAATCCAAATGAAAATGAGTTCCACCAAGCAGCTAAAGAAATTCTTGATTCATTAGTTCCTGTTTTTGAAAAGGATGCTAAATATATCGAAGCAGGTGTTTTAGAAAGAATCGTAGAACCTGAGCGTATGATTACATTTAGAGTACCATGGGTTGATGATAATGGTAAAGTGCAAGTTAACCGTGGTTTCCGCGTTCAATTCAATAGTGCCATTGGACCTTACAAAGGTGGTTTAAGATTCCACCCTTCTGTTAACGCTAGTATCATTAAATTTTTAGGCTTTGAACAAATCTTTAAAAACTCTTTAACTGGACAGCCAATCGGCGGTGGTAAAGGTGGATCTGACTTCGATCCAAAAGGTAAGTCAGATGCTGAAATCATGAGATTCTGCCAAAGTTTTATGACTGAACTTTCAAGACATATCGGACCTGATACTGATGTTCCTGCAGGTGACATTGGTGTTGGCGGAAGAGAAATTGGTTACTTATACGGACAATACAAAAGAATTAGCAATACTGTAGCAGCTGGTATTTTAACTGGTAAAGGTATTGGCTACGGTGGAAGCTTAGCAAGAACTGAAGCAACAGGTTACGGCGCTGTATACTTCGTTAACGAAATGCTTAAAGATAAAGGCGAAAGCTTTGAAGGTAAAACTGTTGTTATCTCTGGCTCTGGTAACGTAGCTATCTACGCTACTGAAAAAGCTACAGAGCTTGGAGCTAAGGTTGTTGCACTTAGTGACTCAAACGGTTATATCTATGACAAAAACGGCATTGATTTAGCTCTTGTTAAACAATTAAAAGAAGTTGAAAGAAAAAGAATCTCTGAATATCTTCAAACACATCCAGGTGCAGAATACCATGAAGGTTGCACAAATATTTGGACTATCCCTTGTGATATTGCTCTTCCATGTGCAACACAAAATGAAATCGATGAAGATAGTGCACAAACACTTGTTAGCAATGGTGTTATCGCGGTTGGTGAAGGTGCAAACATGCCTTCTACATTAGAAGCAATTGATGTATTCTTAAACAATGGCGTTTTATTCGGACCGGCAAAAGCTGCTAACGCTGGTGGTGTTGCTGTTTCAGCTTTAGAAATGGCACAAAATAGCGCTAGAATTGCATGGTCATTTGAAGAAGTAGATGCAAAATTACATGAAATTATGAGTAATATTTACCAACAAAGCAAGCAAGCTGCTGAAGAATATGGACACCCAGGAAATTTTGTATATGGTGCAAATATTGCTGGATTCAAAAAAGTTGCAGATGCTATGTTAGCACAAGGCATCATTTAATAGTAAATTTATTAAATAAGAACCAGGCCATTCTAGCCTGGTTCTTTTCTTTGGTATATAAATTATTTAAACTCTCCCCTATTTGACGTCATCTGAAGTTGGGATTTGTTAGACGCTACCCTACTACGTTGCGATGCTGATTACTAGGCAAGTATTATTCTTCGAGCACATACAAGATTCAACTTACATAATTGATCTCGATATGAAAAGTTAGTAGTTTTATATAAATAATTCCTAAAGCTCCCCATTTTTATCACACTAAGATTTCCTATTCATCAAGCGGCACCAAGACGTCAAAATATTCGCTATCACCATACTTTTTTCTCATTTTTTCCTTATAAAGATTAAATGGGAGAAAGAAATTATCTGGTGGATTTCCGAAAAGAACATTACAATCCTTATCGTTAAAGCTTACAAGATAACTTTTCTTTTGATCAGCATTACTACTAAAATAGTCACTTTTGAATTGTTCAATTAACTCAGGGCTCAATTCGCTACCTAATAACGTAGTTTTTCTTCGACCGTCATGATTTACTATACAAGCTATTCCGTACCCTTTATTTCTTACTTCATCAAAAATTATTTCCTTTTCATTTTCAATTTTTATTGTTCTTGAATAGGTAAATCCACATCTAATGCATTGAATATACACTTCATCGGTTTTATAATAATAGTCTTGGATAGCAGATCGACCACACTGAGGGCATTCAACTGCAGAAATATTGGAGGCCATTAAACCATCTCCTTATTATCATTTTGCAAAGTTTTAAGGATAATAGAGTAAAAATCATTTTGTAAGTAGAAAGATAGAGACGAACATTAAGGATATGTTTATTGAAAGTATGTTTATAGCCTAGTTGAAGTGATTTTCATGTAGAGGTATTGTGATAAGAAATGGGAGCTTGACTAAATTGTATGCTTTTTTATGTAATTGTCAAGCATTAAATATATGGTTTCGATACCATCTTTTTTGACTATTAATTAGGATACTCAAGTTGAACACCATCCCTCTCTAACCATCCATGCCGAAGAAAAAAATCCCACTTTCAAAAAAGTGAGATTCTTTTTATTTATTCTTCAATATTAACACTCTTTTACCTTACTGCCCTACTTCCTCCCCCTGATATATTCTAAACGCCGGGACAATCGTATCCGAAACAATTTCTTTGCCTTTTTCCCTAATGAAATCCAATTTATAATAGACTTCAAAACGTTGGCTGATTTCTGTTTTTACCAGCTCAGGCGGTGTAACGACGATGAATTGGAATTTCAGTTTTTCAGCTACCGCAAAGATTGGGTCAAGGACATGTGCGGATGCTGCTTGTCCAAATGGATTATCACAAACTAACGGAACCCAGCTGGAATCCGTTTCACTTTTGACGGATAAAAGCATCATCATCATTACCATACGAGCGGATAGCTTTTGCCCGCCGCTCCCATCTGATTTCGTTTTCGAACCTTGATTAATCGTTTGCCACGATGAATAATGCTCACGTTGCGGCTTTCCGTACATAAATGCATTATCCGTCCGCATATTATAGACGAGCAACTCTGGATAGCGATTGCGCAGCGAAACAAATAATATTTGCTCATCATTAATAAGCTGTTTAATTTCTTGATCTAAAGCTTGGTTATAATCATCAATTTGTTCAAATTGTTTCGTAATTTTATTTATAGCCGTAACAAAATGCTGTTTGAGTAGAGGTTCAATATCTTCTGCTTTTTTAGGTAAAATATCTTCTTTAAGCTGGACAAGCGGAAACGATCCTCGCTCATTTTTCAGTTTCATCTTCGCAATCATCGACCGAATCGCCTCGGAAATACTCATCACCTTCATGCTGGCTCGGCTGGCCCAAAAGCTTTGTGCCTTTTCCGCTCTTTCTTTGTCACGCTCTAATTGCTCCAATCCGCTTTGTGAAAAACGTTTCATATTTTTTACAATCGTTTGGATATGCGAATAATGCCTTGTATCCAAATGGTCCAGAGTTGTTAACACTTCATTTTTAAAGCGAATTTCCCAATCTTTACTTTCAATCGCAAGCTTTAAATTGCGCAGTGATTGTTCAATTTTCGCATGTTTCTCTTGCCCTTCCTCTTGAATACTTTGATGTTCTTCGCACCAAGATAGAATACACTGCTTTCCTTGCCGCTTTATTTTTTCTAAATCCTCTTCCGTGAAGGTTGCAGCATCCTCTTTCAAGATCACGGATAACGTTAATAGATCACCTTCATACCCCGCAATTGTCGTTTCTGTTTCTTTTTGACGTTTCTCTGTATGTTTGACATCATCTTTTGCTCGCTTAGTTTGATCTTTAATTTCAACAGCCTTAACTTCAAGATCAAGGTCTTCCCATTTTTCAGGCTGTTTTTCATGTTTCTCTATCTTCTTGCCGGCCTTGTCACGCTGGACGATCGCATGCTGTATAGAGGTTTCGGCTACGGTAACTGCCGTGCCTTGCTCACGTTCATCTTTTTCCGCTGCCTTTGTTTCCTTCTGTGCTGATTGTAGCATATTTTCCAAGATACTAATTGGTTCATCTGGTTCCGGAGCGTCTTTCCACTCATTGTTTTGGGAGCTTAGTTTTTTCTCTAATTTCTTTTGCTGTTTTTGTTCGGTTTCTTTTTTCGCTTGAATAACAAGTAGTTCGCCAGCCTGTTCTTCTTTTGATTTTTGCAGCTGTTTGAGCTCATCTACGCTGCCAGTGATCTCTTCTAATAGATGCTGAGATAAACGCGGGACCCCTTCGTATAGCTCTGCTTTTGGTTCAGCAGGAAAAGTCGCGTCCTCGATAAAGATGGCTACTTCTTTTATCGATTGTTCGGTCGTCAGTTTCCATTCTAAATACGTTTGATTCCACTTGGCTTGCATGTCCACGATTGACTGGTGTTCATTTCCGATTTCTTGCTGCTGGCTAACTAAAGTTTCCTTTAGTTTCTCTTTTTCTAGCTTCACCCGTTTATTTTCTTGGTGAACCGTTTTTTCACGTTCAAAATCGCTTAAGGTTTCCACATCTTTTGAAAGCTTTTCAAGCTTTTGCTTTGCCTTTTCCCGCTGTTCTTTCAGCTGCAGTTGGTATTCTTTTTCTTTTTCTTCTTGAGCCGTAATGTCCTGTAGCTGCGTTTTCTTTGTAAGCAAATTCGTTTGTTCTTGTTGGATACTTTTTTCAATCTCAACTGATAGCTCCCCTGCTGAAAACCGATCAATTTCTTTTAAAATCCGACGCAGGGTCACTTCTGTTTTCTCAATTTCTATAAGTGTTTCTTTCTTTTGATCAATTTGTTTAGCAATCTTTATTTTCCATGTGCTAAATTGGTTTTTATCTACTAACAGCTCCTGCTCCGTCCCGTTGATAATGACAAACGTGGAGACCTGATGATCACTATTCATTTCCTCTCGCAGGAAAATCGGTACAGGACTTTTAAACATCCGTCCTGACAGCACCTGCTGATTTACTTTTTGCCATTGTTGCCCGTTTACAACTAAACCATATGGAAGCAGTGGATAGGTGATAAGCAATATAGCCATTTCTTCAGCCGGTAACGATTGAAGAAATTGTGTGCCATAAAACACGTCAATCCCCGTTTTTTCGTCGATCCATTCCTTTAATTCTTTTACATCTTTATTGGGCACCCAGAATGGCTCATCATTTAACGAATGGTCCAGCTGCGATTCCCACAATTCCTTCTTCATTTGTTCCGCTTGCTCTCGATTACGGCTTAGCAGATCTTCAATCTTAAGGGCATACTTCGACAGTAGCGCTTGCGTAAACGGTGCCGAGTCATCATCGAGCAAACCATGCAGCTTATCGGCCAGCTTGGTTTCTTTTTGCTTTTGCTGGTCATTCGCATCCTTAAACTGTTCAAGTTTTTCTTCTAAAAATTGAATAGCTTGGACGAGCGTTCCATGCGAAGTGGCCAGTTGGTTTTGCTTTTCAGTCGACGTCTTTTCTTTCGCATTTAACTCAACTAATATTGCCTTCTTGTCGTCAATTTGCTTAGTAAGGCCCTCAATAAAGCCATTCAAATCATAGGTCAGACGGTCGCCAAATTCTTTGATCAGCGCTGTTTCCTTTGTTTCAAAAGCATGAATTTGAGAATAAAGAAAATCAATTTCTGCCATAACTTGAGCAATGCCATTTGTTTTTTGCTTATCCTGCTGGGCCAGTTCGGTTGCTTTTTTCTTTAAAAACTTCTGATAGCCAACATATTGTTTAACAGTTTCCTGCAAAGCTTGATAAGATTGCTCCCATTGCGCTGCGGTTTCTGTTTTGATTTCAGCCATTCTTTGATTCACTTGCTCTAACCTACTATTTTGCTCTAATTTAGCAATTTGCTGTGAAAGTGAGCGAATGCTTTGTTCGTTTTCATACCATTCTTTCAATAACGCCTGAAAGACCAACTGTTCTTTCCGTTCTTGTTTCTCGATCACTACTGCTTGCAAAGAGGCGTGTTTCTTCTTTTCTTCAGCTAATTTCTTTTCCCAATCTAGGACCTCTCTATGTGCTTTTGCATACTCTAAATTGTCTTTTTGATAGCGTAAATCCTCTTGCCTACTCGCTAATTTTTCTAGATCCTTCTCTAACGTCAGCAGCGTTTCTCTTTCGGTTTGCAGCAAATGCTCTAAAGCACCTAGCAGCTGCCTTCCAACCTTTATATCGGTCTCAATAATTTCTTTATGCAAAATTCCCTTTTCTAAATGCTCTTCGAAAGGGACAATGTCTTCTAAAAACTCTTTATGGGCTTGCTCTCTTTTTAAAAGCACAGGCAGATCCTTCGCAATACTAGCCTGACTCTTAAAAATTTCGACTAGATCATTTTTTTCATGTTCCGTACGATGCAGAACCTGACTGATTGTAGGAATGATTCGTTTTTGGAACAAAGAGTGATCATCCTCCGCTCCTTCGAAGAACTTCCCAACTCCACCTTCATCTTTGTTAATATCCTTCATAATATCCCAATCTTTACGATTAATGCCGTATGTGTCCAGGATGCGGTAATGTTTTTTCGTATCGCGATATACATCATAACCATTCCATTTTAAATAATCCTTCAAGCCTTCGGTTTCAGCAACCTCATCATTTTCAGTGAGAGGAATATGCTCAAGCGCTGCCTCTTCTTTTCGTTCAAACTCTCTAGTATAAAAGGTAATATTGGGGAGGATCTTAGCTTCTTGTTCCAATGTTTTCTGGTCATTTCCACTTTCCTCACTCATTGAAATCCGCTGTTCGGCGGAGAACATGCCGCCAGTGATCAAATGGCGCTGATCCGTTCCGTCCAATTCCCATTGAATAACGACATGAAACGTATAGGGAACAAATTGCTCTTTATGGTTAAAGAAGAATTGCTGATAATAGCGGTTATTTTGTTTGCCCCATGACGTTCCCGGCTTAAGAACCTGAAAGATCGTTTGCAGAAAAACCCCTTTACCTCCACCATTCATCATCGAGATCAGCCCGTTTGTGGAGGTCTCATCATTATGGAAGCTAAAGGTGGTATCTTTATATTGCTTTTGCATACCATCATACTTGAGGCCCACAATTCTAATTCGATTGATCTTCGGCATGCTCATCCTCCTCCGACGTCATTAATTTCTTTAACAGTTCATAGCGATCATAATCATGATATAAATATTCAATCCGTTCAAACAGCTCTTGTTTCGGAATCGCTTTAGGGATATCATCACGATCAAGAATGATAATAAGTCCCTCCGTTTCTAATAAGCGCATCGCACTTGCAATGAGTCCAATTCTCGTCCGGCGATTGGCTTTTTTCACTCCATAATCTTCGGTATCGACCTCCATGTATTTCCATGTGGTCACCACTTCCTTCATATCAATTCGCTCTTCTTCTCCGAATCTAGGATTTGCTTTGAGGTTGCTATCCCAATTTAATATCAGGTCGTTCACTTGCCGTTCTAATGCATAAAAGCTGATCCCTTCGCGCTGAGTTCGAATTTTAGCAGCCTGGTTGCGATCAATGATTGCTAAAAACGACATAATCACTACGTTAATCAGATGAAAGTGTTTTTTCGTTTCAATTTGCTTATGCTTTTCTTTCATATGGGTAAAATTCGTCGCAAACACAGAGCCGGTGGGCTGAACCACTAGTTGTATACGTTTAGGCGATTCAATGATAAATGTACCGGATTCATCTGCTAATAAAAGCACCGTTTGCCTCACTTCCGGGTCAAAATACGTCTGAAAATGTTCACTATTATCGTCGATCACCTTGTCTTTTAATAACGAAAAATAGATAGCGGATGCTTTTTTGACTATTTCTGCACTCATTCTTTGTCCTCCTCGACACATATTTTAAAAGGAGTCATTTTCATCTGATACCACCGGAAAGGCTTTCCACGAGGATCAAATTGTGTAAAAATCTTTGTGCCCTCAAATACTGTAAACTGCGGATAGTCTTTCATCAATTTATAAAGAAGAATCTCCCGTTCATCATTTATGGTTTCTTCCTTTCGATACTGAACTTGTACCTTTAACGGCTTTTTATCAAACATCATCCATAAATCAATTGTTTCTGATTCTTCAAACCATAAATCCTGTACTTCCAATGGCAAGTTCGCTAGATCGGCGAGCGAAAACTCCCCATAGGTTTGCAGGTATTGAAAAACATAACTCCAAGCCTTCACGACAGAATCCCAGTTTGTCACGCGCTGACGAGGAAGCTGTTCCTCTACTTCCTCCTCAATGACTGAATCGTTACGTTGCGTTTCATCGAATTCTTGTTCACCCCAGATCCAATCCAGCGGCAAAATAAATTCATTCTTCGGAGAGAATAAAGGAGCAAGCACTTTTTCAACTGCATCGAAACTTTGAACTCCTTCCTTTTGCAGCCAATTTTCATAAATATGCTCACGAAATGAAACCAAACTAGTTTCCCAAAACAAGGAAGGATTTTCTGCTTTTAATTTAATCTCATAAGAGATATTTTGTATTACCAATTTAGCGAAACGATCATGCAGCTGTCTTGTATGGCCAATTTTTTCTTGAAGTAGCATCAATTCTCGCTGAATATAATCGTCTGTTTCATTTCTTTGAATTGTTTTTTCGATCATGCTCGTAATCGTCCGAAAATGTGTTTTTTCTTCTTCAAACTGGGTCTCAATTTCATCACGATTGTCGGCCCGTTGCCATTCCTCTTCAATCAATAAGATTTTAGGATTATTTATCATTTCCTTTTGAAAAGTGAATTCTTTTGCCATTAAGCGGTTAACCCTTGAAATGAGGTGATCGAGGTTTCGCGTAGCTTTTCGAAAATTACCGTTTTTAATCAGTTTCATGCTATAGAGTTGTTCGATCGTGATTGAGAATTCCTCAGCCATTTCCCTGCTCATAAAAATCATTTCTTGCGCAACATCTGTGAGTTTATAAACAATCGTGCCCCCCATCTCTAAATTCGTATACGATTCATCCATCGTGACATATCGAAAAACCTGCGTTTCCCACGTTTGTCTTATTTCATCATAATATAAGGCTTCAAACGGCTTACTAAACTCTTCTTTACCCTGATACAATAGCCCACTTGTAATCCGATCAATTTGCTTATCATCTGCTAGCAGCTTCATTTGTTTAATAGCATCCTCAACCATGTACTTGATATCAGACTTCCGCCTGCTTTCATCATCATTTAATTCTTTATAAAAAATGGTTAGTAGTACTTGCATGAGAATAGTTTGGAGATGCGGCTTGAGTTCTCCTACTTCCATACCTCTGCCAAGCTCAAACAGTGGATTTAATCGTTGCATTCGCTGGGCAAAACCTTCCCATGATTCGTTCACATCCATCTCCCCCATGTTTCAATTGTTAACACTTCTTGCGGGATTCGTTTTTTTTCTTTCCATAAGTTCAGAAGTACCGTTTGCTCCTCTTCCGTAAAATATCGTAAGAACGTATCACGATAGTTGATATTGTTTGGTGTTTGTCCTATGCTATGGTCGTCATTTCTTTGTTCTATACATTCGAGCATTTTGCGATAAATTTTTAAAGCAGGCTCGATACAGCAATCCGGATAGTTTTCAATCAGACGAATTAAGATTCCATACCCTGCTGCATCAAGGTCACCTACGTAATAGACAAGATAGTTTTTTGGCGGAAACATTTTAAAGAAAAACGAAAAGCTGCGTTCTATTTTTGTTGCGTCCCCATAAATAATCAGTTCGGGGTCATAATCAAGTTGATTCATTTCCAATAGTTGAATGGCAGTATGAAAGAATGATAGATTTTCGATAATCAGTACCCTTTGAATTTCTTTCATTTCTTTACCCTGCTTCATCCAAAATACAAACGGCTCCCCGTAGTTCTCTACTTTAAGCTGGTTTTCTGAAATTCCGATTCGAGATAAAAAGCCTTTTCCATCCGGAAAGTTATCATTGTCCTGTAAGAATTTTTCATGACCAAAAAGTTCTAGGCTTCTTTCTTCCAAAGATACAATTCTGCGATCCTGACTAAACTTAAGAAACGTATATAAACTCTGGACTCGATTCCATTCGTCCTTCGTTTGCCATTCGGGATGATGTTCATAATAAGAAAAATCAAACTGATCACTTAATTTCATCATCTCAAGACGATCCCATTTCGTTTCCTGAACCTTTATATTCACCCAGTAATATAATGGCAAGCTCGGGGTTCTGCCATTATATTGATTATTATGTATAGGGGTCAGTTGTCCCTCTGATTCCAATGTTTCGATTGAAGTATAAAACAGCGAATAACCATCCATTTCAAAATAATCATCCATAAGCTTGCGTAACTGCAACTCCAAATCATTTATATTAATCTTCTTTTTTTGTTTAGGGTGTTGAATATCTGCTATAAAACCTCGCACCCGCGTTTCAATAATATCGATTGTACTCACCTACTTACATATTCTTTGTGTTTTAGGATTTAAAGAATTCCTAACAACAAATTTCGACATCCTTCTATTATAAACTAGTTATCATATTGGCGCTAGAACCGGTGAGACAGGCGAGGTAACCAGTACAAAATATCGTTAACCGTTCGCATATTAAAACGAGGAAGTCAAAATATCCTATGCGAAATAAGTGAATTTTTACAAAATTATCAAAATTATGTATGATAATAATAGAATGCCTTTTGCTCGCACAGCTAAAATTCAGCGTTATAGTGATCAAATAGAAGAATAATTTCAAAGTCCACGTTAGAATCAATTACAAAATGATAAACGGGAGAGCTCGTGGTACCTCTCGAACATGAAATTTGTAGGGACCTGTTTCAATTTGGTTCCTATTAAGATTTACATAAGTTTAGTAGGAGGAATCACAATGAACGGTAATAAATTTTTATTAGGTATTCTCATGTGTTTAATAGCTGTTATATCTTGGGGCGGAATGTTTCCTGTAATGGGGAATGCCCTAACGATAATGGACCCATTTTATTTCACATTGTTAAGATATGGATCAGCGGCTCTAATATTTATTTTATTGCTAATCGTATTAGAGGGAAAAGGAAAATTATCTACGGAAGGCCAAACAGGAAAAGTATTCTTTTTTGGAACGATGGGTTTTGCTGGGTTTAGTTTCCTTGTGTTTTTAGGACAACAATTAGCTGGACCATCAGGGGCTGTAATAGCGGCCGTTATAATGGCTGTTCAACCTTTGCTTGGAATTATTGTAAATTGGGTGACTAAAAAAGCTGCTCCAAAGTTTGTTACAGTTCTGTTTATGTTAACAGGATTAATAGGAGTCGTGATGGTTATTTCCAAAGGAGATTTACGTGTTTTCGTATCTGAAGAAGGTAATATATTTGCCAATCTATTGATCTTAATAGGTGCATTGTGTTGGGTTATCTATACATCAGGCGGGAGTTCCTTTCCAACATGGTCACCGTTGAGATATACTACTGTAACGACAATCTATGGAGTCGTTTCAATCAGTATTATTGTGGGATTTGCAACATTAGTTGGGTGGTTAAAGGTTCCTACCCTCTCAATAATAGGCGATGTTTCGGGAGCCCTCCTATATATGATATTTATCGCTGGGGTGCTAGCCGTTTTTGTTTGGAATTATGGTAATAAGATTATTACTCCAATAAATGGAATTCTATTTATGAACTTGGTACCGATAACTACCTTTATCATTTCTGTCATTCAAGGTTATCACTTAACTATATTTGAATTAGTAGGAGCTTTAATAACAATTGCTAGTTTAGTAGCGAACAATATATATATTCGAAAATTAACTAAGCAAATTTCAACACAACCAAAAGTTAAAGCCGCACAATAAATGGGAGACTAGGTTTACCTAGTCTCTACTTTTTTCCTGATTCTATTGGTTTAGACTACTTTGTCTGATAGGACAGTAAATTCTTCACTACTCAAATGGAAGCAATTTATTCAGATTTAGCCCATGAAAAGGCTTACTAAATGGAGTACAATAGCTTCAAGTAGTGAAGAATGTCCTTGAAAAGGAAGATTACCAAATGATCGAAGGAGGGTAAAATAAAAAGAGGACTTACTAATTAAATAGCTGTACCAGGCATCATTAGAAGAGCTTGATCCCTGGTACAAGAATGTTAAATCATTATCGAATTTTAGTTGATAGAATGTAAAACTTCATCAACTTGGATAGATTCTCTTAAAGAGGTCATATTGATGACAGCGAAATTAGCTGTGAACAGCACTCTTGAAAATCTATCAAACCATTGCTGGAACTTTTCTTTCCGGGCGAACTTCCGCTTGTTGGTCTGCTAAACCAAGCGCCTGCGCTGTTGAACTATGAATTTCTTGCAGAAGCTCTGGATTTTCCATAAGTGACACACCGTAGGAAGGAATCATTTCTTTAATTTTAGGTTCCCACTCTTTGCTTTGCTGTGGGAAACATTTTTTAATTACTTCAAGCATAACATGAACAGCAGTAGATGCACCTGGAGATGCGCCCAATAATGCAGCGATCGAGCCGTCACTTGCAGTAATTACTTCCGTCCCAAATTGAAGTGTTCCTTTTCCAGCAGCCGTATCCTTAATAACTTGTACACGTTGGCCAGCTACTACTAAATCCCAATCCTCGCTTTTCGCATTCGGGATAAACTCTCGCAGCTCTTCCATGCGTTGTTCTTTAGATAACATAACTTGCTGAATCAAGTACTTTGTCAATGGCATCTCTTTTGCACCAGCTGCCAACATAGTTAATATATTGTGCGGCTTTATAGACGTTATTAGATCAAGATTTGAACCATATTTTAAAAACTTAGGTGTGAAACCGGCAAATGGTCCAAATAGCAACGATTTTTTATTGTCAATAAATCTTGTGTCAAGATGTGGTACCGACATTGGTGGTGCACCAACCTTAGCTTTTCCGTATACTTTAGCATGATGCTGCTCTACAACTGCCGGATTATTACATACCATAAATAATCCACTTACTGGGAATCCTCCAATATGTTTTCCTTCAGGAATACCGGATTTTTGCAGTAAATGCAGGCTGCCGCCACCACCACCAATAAAGACGAATTTTGCAGTATGGTTTTCAACAGTACCGTTATCAAGATTTTGAATTTTCAATTTCCACATACCATCGCTAGTCCGTTTAATATCTTTAACACTATGACTATGATTTACTGTGACATTTTTATTCTCTAAGTGTTCAAACATCATGCGGGTTAAAGCACCAAAGTTGACATCCGTTCCAGTGTCAATTTTTGTTGCCGCTATAGGTTCATTTGATGCGCGGTCTTCCATAATAAGCGGAATCCATTCCTTCAGTTTTTCTGGATCTTCGGAAAACTCCATCCCTTTGAATAGAGGATTGTTGACCAGCGCTTCAAAACGGTTCTTTAAAAAAGTTACATTTTGTTCGCCTTGCACTAAACTCATATGTGGCAATGGCATGATAAAGTTTTGTGGATTTTGGATCAGCTTGCTGTTTACAAGATATGACCAAAACTGCATTGATACCTGAAACTGTTCATTTATATTAATAGCTTTAGTAATATCTACTGATCCATCCGGTTTTTCAACTGTGTAGTTAAGCTCACACAGTGCTGCATGTCCAGTTCCGGCATTATTCCATTCGTTAGAGCTTTCATCTCCAGCTTTTGCAAGTTTCTCAAACACCTTAATTTCCCATTCTGGTACCAATTCTTTTAATAGTGTACCTAAAGTCGCACTCATAATTCCGGCGCCAATTAAAATGACGTCTGTATTAGTTCCTCTGTTGCTCATCTATATCATCCTTATCTACTAAATTTGCAAAAAGGATGTAGGCGCTCCTGCTTAGGCGTACAGCAAGCCAGGACGCGTCCTAGCCACACACCATTTCTGCAACAATAATAAACTTTTAATAGTGTATCACTATTTTTTAATAATCTTCTATTAGTGTATCACTTTTGTTAAGATATTAAAATATTTATTTACTATAATATGACAGTTGTAAGCTATTTATAATTATATGACACTTTTATGCTCTTTAGATAGAGCTGATTTGTTTTACTCTACTACAGAGACGGATACATAAGTGATTTAATATCCAACTAAACTTTAAATATATAGTTCTAAACAAACTTCAATTCCTATTATATCACTTTTATTCTATAGATTAAAATCATGTATTTTATTCACTTTAATTCCAAAGATATACATAAAAAGAACCATACCTTTCAAAGTACAGTTTTGTAAACATCCTTAGATCACTTTGAGAAATTGAACTCCCATACCCTTCCTTAATATCTTAAATTCCCGATATATTATAATTTGCCACAATAATCTGCATATGAAAACACTGAAATAATTGAATGTCATTTCTGTACTGGTGGGCATATACTACAGGGATCTTATTTAGAAGGAGTGCGAACGAAACGATGAATATTAATCATGATTATTTGAGAAAACATCACGGTGGTGGTGGTCACGCTTCCTGGGGCCATGGAGGTGGCCATGCTACTTGGCATCATCATGGTGGGGGTCATCCAACGTGGGGACACGGTGGGCATTGGCATGGTGGCTACTATCCGGGAGGATTTGCATTAGGTACACTTACAGGTGTGGCATTAGGTGCAGCAGCTGCTCCGCCGCCATACCCAGTACCAGCTCCTTATCCTGTTCCAGCACCATATCCGTACCCTTATCCATATCCTGGAACTAATCCATATTATCCCCAATATTAATTTCAAAAATAATGCCACACTTTTAAAAGCGTGGCATTTTAAAATACTTTTTAATTTTTACTCCTTTATGAATATCATACTTTTCAGTAATGATATAACATTAATTTGCACTGATTGATTGTTTATACCATCCGATCTAATAATTTATAGTTTTAAAGTATGCTTTGTTTCTACTGCATCCTACGAACTCCCTCCACATCCAGAGCAGCTCGAACAACTACTTCCACCGCCAGAATCACCACTGTCATCATTGCTTCCAGTTCCACAAAAAGCAGCTGCAGAACAACCGCTTGTATGATTCGCTACGTTAGCAAACGTGTAAAGTTTGGCCATTTCCCAATATTCATCATAATAAAAATATGAATAGAATATTAGCACTGTAGACAGAGCGGACAGATTTCCAAATGTGTTAACTCTTAAAAACTCTCCTTTTTTATTCTTTTTATAAATCTCTTCGGATTCTTTTAATTGATTCTTTAATCTATGAATTAAAAACTCAACCAATTCTAAATTATCTTCAGTCGTTTTAAAATATGTTTTTTTTAGGTAATCCATATTTTCGTTCTTAAAATCTCTCAGTAAATCAGAGTTCAGTGGATGCCTAAAAAAGTCACCCCACGTTTTCCAGCTATACTCCGTAATTTGAAAAAGCTGTGAATAGACCCAATCAAACAGAGCACGTTGATTAGGATCACCTTCTCCCTTAAGGTTTGGCATATGGTGTAGCATGCCACCATAAAACTTTGATGTAAAATTATGATACGGTTGTGTAAAAAGAATCAGTTCATGCCATACTTCATCTACCTCTTCACTAAACATCGGGACTTGTTTCATAATAGAATTTAATAGAAAATACCGCTTCAATTCAAAAAAACACCATTCAAACTCATCTTCTGTCATTTTAGGATGGTGCTCCAGAAGTCTTTTCTTTACCTTTTCAATATAATCTCGATCCAATGTTTCATGTAATTTACTTTGAATCTGAAAGGCTGGTACTTCATTTAATAAACCAAGGCTAGCCGGGATATTTTCTCTTGATAGCTTTGTAGGTTTACGTTTATCGACGACCATCCCAACAACAATCAAAATAACAAAGACGATTATGATTCCAACTACAATTTCCTATGATATCACTTCCTTCCTAGCTTATATTTAATGAAGAATATCATGTAAAGTTTCATCTAGAGTGTTAAAAGTAAATATGTAGCCTTCCTGTTCCAGACGTTCAGGGATTACCCAACGACTTTTCAGCACCAATTCTGTTTCCGTCTTTATGAACATCGAACCTAATTCAAGCATCCATTTAGGTGCAGGAACACCAAACGGTCTATTCATTGCAGCTCGTAATTTCTCCATCAGTTCCTTATTTGTAACTGGGTGTGGTGCTGAACAATTGAATACTCCATTTAAATCTTCTCTTTCCTTTAGAAAAAGAACGATTTGGAATAAATCTTCAACATGGATCCAACTAAATTTTTGATGTCCAGATCCTTGAACACCACCAAGTCCAAATTTCACTAGATTTTGATAGGGCGTCATCACCCCTCCGCCTTTACCTAACACAATGGCGATCCTCAAAGCAATTTGTCTTGTTTCAGGTAAATGAAACGAAAAGAAGGCATTCTCCCAGTTCTTTGCAACCTCAACTGAAAATCCTGAACCAATCTCTCCATCTGTCTCTGTCATCGGGCGATCTTCAGCGTGGCGATAGATGGTTGCTGTACTTGAATTCATCCATACCTTTGGAGGGCTTTTACACTCGGTTAGTAATGTTCCTAGCACATTCGTCGTTTCAATTCTTGAATTCATAATACTTTCTTTATTTTCCGGATTATATCGACAATTAACTGATTTACCGGCAAGATTGATTAACAATTCAGCACCTTCTAATGCCTCGAGTATGGATGTTTTATCATCCCATGAAATATGCTGAGATTGTCTTGAAATGATTTTCACTTCATAACCAAGCTGGTTAAATTGATTTTTAAAATATGTACCAATGAATCCTGTTCCTCCGGCTAATACCACTTTCTTGTGCATACTATCAACTCCAGTCTCTTAAATGAATTTCAAGCTCACAATCCCAATTTTTGAAACAACACGAAATTCGTAGTTTATAAGTTTTTATATTTATGTTTCTATTTTAAATTCGTATTCCTGTTAACTGAAAAAGAAACCTTAATCCGATCCGATTTTTTACCTCTAGTTGATTTGGAACATTTTCTTTAGCCTTGTACTAATATCCATAATTCTCCGAATATCCAAAGTGTGAAAAAAGTATTAAAGCTGAGCCATTTTTTAAAAAGAAGTAATTAGCTACATTAACTTTACTCTTTATTAAGATTAAGATTACTTGTTTGTCTGATGCTTGATCTAAATTTAAAATGAGTAACAATATCATAAACCCAACGTCTCTATAATTTAACCCTAACATAAATTACAAGAAAATTTAATCACAACGCCTACCAACATTTTTTCAGGAGATATTCTCCAAATAACTTCATTTTACAAACTGCGATCGCATCTTTTGTTTTAAGCTCATCTGTATCAAAATCTTCTCTCTTCATTTCATTAATTAGGTTATTAACTGAAATCATTTTATCTAGAGCATCTACGGTTTGTTCCATATCATCAATTCCATTCAATAATTTCCATTTTAGTATTTATTCATTTTTTCACAGATAATCACCTTGCATTTTTGAAAAAACAAAATAAAAGTAAGACTTTTGTACAAATTATAGATACGAATCACAATTTTACAATTGAGGTGAGTAATGATCAAACGTCTTCACATTATATCCATATTGGGTTTAATAACCCTTACTTTATTAATCGTTGTCATCTATCCAAAGTTTATCGAAAATCAATTCGAGGAAAACCCCACTGCTCCCTTTTTAAACATAAATAACGGGACTTTCAGCCCGAGTTACCCATTAATTAATGTAAAATTATTGAATTATCTAGGAAATGTAAAAGAACTAATATTTACTATTACGGGGCAATACCAACTAAATGAAAGAGTTCTGAATGAAAACAATGAATATAAAATCCAACTAAATAATGGACAATTAGCATTATATGAAAATAAATTCCTCCTTGATGAAGGAACATCATTAGTACTTAGACCAATTGAATATAACTATGAAACAAAAATTTCTATTAATAATATGCCTTATTTAGGGGTGATCCAATTCATTGCAGAAGGTACCTCTATTCGTCCGATTAATACATTGCCTATTGAAGATTACTTAAAAGGAGTCATCCCCCATGAGATGCCTGCTTCATGGGACCTTGATGCTCTAAAAGCTCAAACAGTAGCAGCACGTACTTTTGCCTTATCACACCAAGGTAAAATAATAGACGACAGTACAAATTACCAAGTGTACTCAGGTTATGCATGGCATCCAAATGCTACAAGAGCCGTAAATGAAACAAATGGTCAAATTTTAAAATATAACGGTGATTTGGTATTAACTGTTTTTTCATCTTCAAATGGCGGAATTACAGAGACTAATGAAAATGTTTGGGGAGGGAACGCATTACCATATTTACCAGTTAAGGTGGACCCCTACGATCCTGTCTCGCCTTGGAGTTTTTCAGTAGATCAAACCCAAATCGATATAACAGGATTCGATTTACATAACCCTGAGCAATGGTGGAACGATGTCAAAGAGAGGAATCCAGATATAGCAAACAATATTAAAAATTGGTTGCAAAAAAATGGTTATCCAAACAGTGAAATCAAACTTATAGCAATTCCTGCTCTTTCCTTTGCAGAACAACGAACAACGGGAAAACGTGTTCAAAAAGGAGATATAACGCTACAGTTTGCCCTGCGGCATACAATAACAAACGAATTTATTAGAAACAAAGATAATTCACTTCAAATTCATGAAGTGAAACTAGAAAATACAACCGCACAACGAATACGATCGATGCTAGGTCTTAGTTTGATTAAAAGTTATCTTATTGACAGTGTCGACTACAACGGCAAATCGTATGTTATTTCCGGGCGTGGGTTTGGCCATGGTGCAGGTATGAGTCAATGGGGAGCTAAGCAGATGGCAGATAAGGGAAAAAGTTACCAAGATATATTATTGCATTATTATCCCGGCACAACATTAACATCACTAGAAAATTCTAGTGAATCCAACTTAGAGCCGGTGGAAACTACACAAGAAGTTCTATTAAATATAGGCAACAAACTAGCTGTCGTTAATGGTACTACATTTTCTTTGCTTGAAGCGCCATTTATAAAAAATAACAGAACATTAATTCCGCTGCGTTTTATAAGCGAACAATTAGGAGCAAATGTTCACTGGGATCCTTTAAGGAGGACCATTACTATAACGGATCAAAATCGCTTATTGGTATTAAAAGATAGAAGTAAGGACTTAACGGTGAATGGAAAATTGGTGCAAATGGATGTGGCGCCCGAAATCGTCAATGGAACTACATTTGTTCCGATACGATTTGTTATAGAGCAACTGAATGGGAATGTGGTTTGGGACCCTGTTGAAAGGACTGTGTTTGTCAAGCGAAAAGTAGTCATTAAACAGCGCTATTAAAAAGATATGTTATAGTCTATCGTCACCGATGGTACTGTTCGTAACAGTGAAATGTAAAGCCTGTATCCCTTAGTTCCAAAGGTAATTACGATACAGGCTTTCATTGTTTCGGTTGATATTTATTGCCAAAATCAATGTGCATCCATCACCCTTTTCTGTAAATAGCAAACCTTTCCTAATATGTAATTGTTATGTAATTCATAGGCTCTACCTCCATTTTGAGATTAATATTTTAATAGAGTTGAGAGAATTCGGTGAAATTTAGGACTTGTAGAACATTTTCCTAATCTATTGAAAGCATCATGATTATGATGTTTACTGAAATTAAGAACTAAATAATTGGAGGTTATTAATGAGTCTTACTAAGAAACTTTGCTTCGTTTTACTCGGACTTCTTCTTACAACATTCGGACTTAAATTTCTTTCTTTACAGTCTCTAACCTTCGGAGGTACAGCAGGGATTGCATCGTTACTCTCCAATATGAGTCATTTTTCATGGGGATTTTGGTTTTTCATCGCAAATTTACCTTTTTTCTTTATATCGTTACAACAACTTGGAAAATGGTTCACCATATCCAGCCTTCTTTCTATTACCTTCATAACACTAATCCGTTCATGGATAGATACATGGTTACTTTCATTTAATCTTAATATGATCGCGGTTTCAATACTGGCCGGATTGCTCATAGGAATCGGAGTAACCTTAGTTTTAAACAATGGTTCTTCATTAGGAGGTATCCATATTCTTGCTCTTTACCTAGATAAAAAGTTTGGTTTCAATAGAGGATTAATTATTTTCATCTGCGATAGCCTTATTATTTTATTTGCACTAACGATGGTCGGATGGCAAAAAGCGCTTGTATCCATTCTATGTATTTCAATCGCTAGTAGTATTATAGGTCGATATAAAAAGGCACCTATCCAGGAAAGCGTTTCAGATGAAGATCCAAGTCTTTTAGAATCTAAGGTCTAGAAAATCGAGATTGCCGCTTCTTCTTATTTTTACAATCAGAGAAATTATATAAAGCCCACATTTTTATTGGTTTCTTTCATACACTTCTTTTAGAGGTGATAAATGTGCCGAGAGTAAAGTATACCGACAGTGACGTTGCTTTAATGGCAAGGATGATGCGAGCTGAAGCTGAAGGTGAAGGGCGTATAGGAATGCTTATGGTTGGTAATGTAATTGTAAATCGATTAAAAGCTAATTGTTTAGATTTTGAAGGCCTAAAAACAATACCTCAAGTGATTTATCAAGTCCAAGGGGGAAATTATTCTTTTGAAGCAGTACAAAAAGGAAATGTTTTTTATAACAGAGCAAGAAGTGTAGAAAAAAGATTAGCTAAACAAACCTTGGACTATTGGAGAGAACATCCTTCTAAGTATGCTCTTTGGTATTTTAATCCGTATGCTCCATGTCCACCTACATGGTACGACCAACCAATTTCAGGACAATATAAAGAACATTGTTATTATGAACCAAAGGCTAATACATGCGAAGGTGTTTATAGATGGTAAAAAAACATCCCCACACATTGTAAGGGGAACTAATAATACTTAAAAACTAATACAAAAAAGACGACTTAGTTCAATACTGAATTTCTTAAGTCGTCTTTTTTTGGTATGACCCTAATGATCCCTTGATTATGTTGGTTAGCGTTTATTACTTGGATAGGTGAATGGCTCTGTTTCATCAAAAGTAATAGTCTTAGCTATATACTTTGTTCCATCCCAATCATATTCAATTCTTAAACGTCCAATCTGACCAGCTGGAGTAATAAAAACAGTCGTAGATCCATACAAAGTACCCTTTTCCGTCCAATAATCTTCTACAGACCCCACACTTGGGCTAGTAAAGTATGTATCAGGCAGATAATTAAATTTTGCAATATCAACTACATATTTCTTTTTTTTAGTTAAAATGGTTACTTGATCACCATGTCTTTCCATCTTTATCAGACGTTTTACGGCAGCGTTAATGGGTTCAACTGGCACCTCTTCATAGTTTCTATTTGGGTTATGCATTTGATTTAATACATGAACCTCCTTCATGGAGACTCCTGAACCTGAACCAGCAATCAAAACAACGATGATATCCTTAAAGGTGTCATCATTTATATCTTCATAAATTAAATCTGGTGTAAATTTATCATTATACCAATCTGGAAAGTGATAGAGCAATTCTTCAGGGGGAATTCCAACTTGAACGGTAAAGTTTTTGTGAGCCATCCAATTTCCTTCTATTTTATCCGCCATTAAAAATATGTGATCGTACTCTGCGTCCGAAGTAGCATGTGATAAAACAACTTGGTCACTAGCACCCGCTTCGGCAATATTACATAATAAAACAAACAGCATAAAAAAGCTTATGATTGCTCTTTTAATCATTTTTTTCCCGCCTTTTTTGCATAGTGTTACCTTAAGTTAATGTATTTTTACAAAAGACAGAAATTTTATTTATGACGGATTAATCTTTTTTCAATACTTCCCTATTATGTTTCCTTATGACTAAAATGGCGTTCCAGCTTAAAGCAGAACCTCCTTACACTATAAGGAATTGTGTTTGCACTCGTTAATCCCCTTTATAATACGGTGGTATACTGCCTTTTTCGCCATTAGCCGTTAAACTTCCTCTTTCAATTTTATAGGATAATTCCCAAGTACCCCTTTCAGTACCTTTTTTCCAATTCTCTGTAAATGAAACAATATAAATTTCATCTTCGATTTCTTTTACATTCGTTTCTCTTTTAACTTCATACCCTTCAATAGTACCTTCCCATATACCAATTTCCTTAGGAAAGTGCTCTATAACTGTACCTTGCCCAGAAGTTGCAAAGTGTACAGCATCTTCTTTTGTAAATGGCGGCATTGGCGGAGAAGTTAATTGAAAATAGCCCCAACATAGTACGACACATGCTATTGGTATTAGAAAAAACATTTTTATATTTTTGCTTGATAAATGTCTTCGATATAGCCATTTATCAATGATGGCATATAGGATTGCAGCCACCATTCCGAGCAGGGCAAATGTCACTGATGGAAAAAGTAGTCCGTTCGCTAATCCAAAAACGCCAAGAATGAATACATATAGCCAATCATATTGGCGGAACCACTTTCTTTGCATATACTCTATCAGTGTTGAAACTAAATTTCCGTAGATTAGGATAATTACGCCAATATACATTAGATATATGAAGAACCACCCGATGAATTGATTTCCTTTGTTATAAGGCAATTCAAAACCATCTATAATACTAAAAAAAACTAATACTAGCGAAAAAATAGTTGTCGCAACGAAAGTTGTCGTTAATTTCCTAATAATAAGGTTTCCCGTTCTAGACTCCATAATGTTCTACTCCTTTTTTAAGTAGTTTACAATACAAAACGTCCATATTACTACTATTATAAATTAGTTATTTATATTCCTTTCATACAAAAAGCGAGTGCTTGTTTAGCACTCGCCCCCGCCTTGTGAAATTGCTTGTCTATTATTTATGAGTGTCTTCATCACTTTTGTATTCTAAAATATCTCCAGGCTGACACTCTAAAGCTTTACAAATTGCCTCTAAAGTTGTAATTCGAATCGCTTTTGCCTTTCCATTTTTCAATATAGAAAGGTTAGCCATTGTGATTCCAACTCTTTCCGAAAGTTCTGTTACGCTCATTTTCCTTTTAGCAAGCATGACATCAATATTAATAATAATTGCCATTGTTATCACCTCAGACTATTAAGTCATTTTCCGATTTTATATCAATCGCTTCTTGTAAAAGTCTTTGAAGAACAGCAGCGAACACTGCGATTACCAAAGAAGCACCTATAATGACCATTCCGATCAATGCGAGACCAGGTGCGTCATCCCACTCAGCTATGATAAAAATAAATGGTAGGACTACTACATACAAGCCACTGATTGTGATCGCACAGTTTTTTATTTTCTTTAGAGCTCTTACAGATAATTCTGAGAAAGCTTGGTTTTTGTCAATATAACTTAAAAGGCTTAATGCTTGATACAATGCTAAGTAAAACGGTATGGTCGATACATACATAACAATTAAAATGGCAAATACCATATAAGCCAACTCTGAACCTTTTTTTGCTTCTTCAATCGCTACAGTAGCTATTTGCGGCAACAAAAATATGCACAAAGCAAGAACTGGAATTCCGATAATAAAAACAGCAATCTTTAAAAATAATGTTGAACCTCTGTTCATAAAAAAACACCTCACTTATTTATTGTCAATTTGAATTTAACACACGATTTATTGTTTTACAATAAATTTTTATTTAATATTGTTATATTTTTATTGTATAGAAAATTAGTTTTTTATACAAAGATAAAAAGCATTCCGAAAAGAAATGCTTTATAACTTAAAATGTAATCATTAAATTTATTCTATTCTACGAAATTTTTGTATTACCTGAATTGTTAATATCACACTAATTATAATTGCCACTATCAGTACAATTCTTTCATCCTTTGAAAAACCAAATTTATCACTCACATACAACGTAACAATAGAACTTAAGGCGTTTAACCCAAATAGTACTCCCCAAATAACTTCTTTGAATTTTTTATATGCGCTGTTCCCTATTAAATACTTAATATAAAAGAAACAGACAATGCCTATACCAATGATGATAAGCAATGTCTTACTTAAAGATGTAATTATGGTTATCGGTTCTTCCCTAGGCATATCAATCAAAACCATGTTGGCAATATAAATCATATTGAAAACTAAAATAAAGGTAAAAACATAAAAGAATAAAACCCATTCGCTTACATAAACCAAAGTTTTTAATAGTATTTTTATGATCTTTTCGCCTCCTTGTACATAAAAAGTTAACGTTTAGCACATAAGAAAAATCAGTTAAAAATCATTCTACCATGTTCAGGAAAATGACCATGAAAAAGAGCTGCATTTTTACTTACAGCTCTTACACCTACTCTAATAATTTGCCAATATTTCAACGATCCTGTCCTCTACGACTTTTCCTTTGTCTTCATCAAGCAAATTATTTAAAAGAATGGAAAAAATAAGGGTTTCTCCTTTTTTCGTTGCCACGTATCCGGATAAGGAGGTAACAGTTGTAAGCGTGCCTGTTTTTGCTTTTACATTTAAAGATTTCATTCTTTTTCTCAAGCTCCCACCTACCATTTTCTCACTATTACCAGCAACTGGCAACGATTTTACGAATGCCGGGAACCATTTTTCCTTTTGGATATGAAACAATAGTTTCGATATTTCATTTGCAGGAATTAAGTTTACATGAGAAATACCAGAACCGTCTCTAATTACGAATGAGTCTAGATTTACACCAAATTTGGGTAGCTCTTCCTTTACTACTTCCAATCCTTTTTCCCAACTGCCTTCTCCTTTTCTCAATTTTCCCATTTCCTTCACAAGGACTTCAGCGTGAATATTATTACTAAGTTTCATAAATGGTATAAGAAATTCACTTAACGGCATTGATTGATGACTTGTAAGAAGACTAGTGCCTTTAGGTGTTTCACCAAGCTTTGCAGCTCCTAAAATATGAATCCCTTGTTTCGCTAATTCTTGCTTGAAAAGATCCATAACAAATTGAGTCGGTTCCCAAACAGCTATCCATTCTTTTTTAACAGGTGCTCCCATTGGAAGGAAACCCTTCACGATAATAGTATTAGAGCCATGTTTTCTATCAATGATGAGATCTGCTTCTCCATCATGAGATAATGTCACGGTCTGATTGATGATATTCACATAGTTTGTTTTGTGGGATATTTGAATTTTTGCTGGCGCCCCTATTTTCGAACCTGGAGACATCTCCATTAGGATCGTTCCAGCATCAAATTCTTTATTTGGAGAAACTGTAAGTGCAGATATTTGTGCTCCATAATAATAAGATTCATCACTCCAAACTAAATCAGGCGATAAACGAACATCGTCGTACCAGCTGTCATCAACAATAAGGTCCCCTACAATGACTTCGATACCGGATTTTGCAATATCGATTGCCATGGTAGTAAGGTCTTCTCTTAAAAGAGTTGCATCCCCGAACCCTTTTAAATATAGATTTCCCTTTAGTCTATTTCCCTCTTTCGTTCCTTTTGTTCTGATTTCAGTCTTAAATTGGTGCGTTTCTCCTAAAACCGATAAGGCTGCTGTTGCAGTAAAAAGTTTCATATTTGAAGCCGGCCTCATCCTTATGTCACCGTTGTGTTCATAGAGGATATCCCCAGTACTAGCAGAACGTATGCTTATTCCTGCAAGTGCTCCTTTTAATATCGGGTCTTCCTGTAGTAGTCGATTAATCTCTGCAGAGAGAATTTGCTCTGATTCATATGCATCTGAATTCAAGAAAGGTGGTAACAAGGCCACTAAAACGGTAATTACCAGAATATATATTCCTTTATGATTAACGTTCAATTTATTCCACTTCCAACTCTTTTTAATAATTATCATTACTTTAAGCCCTTTTTTGTCATCAACACTTGTTTATAAAAAACGCAGTTATTCTATTTCTACCTATCCAAGCGGCCGTATGGTTCGCTATTTCATTAAAAATTGCGTATTTGAATTGCTTAGAGGACCTCTGATCCTTTATTTTTGGATAATCTTGCTTAAATAAAGGATTTTATTGCATATAAGATCATCTATGTCCGCTTTACCTCTATAAATTCTAACTTTGGTGAATAACATACCCTATGTCCGCAGTAAAACTTCATTCACTTTTTATGTAGCCCATTCATGAATGGAAAATAGTTTTATCGACGATCATATTGACTGCAAATACGATGGTACCCACTAAGAACCCGAGCATGATAATGTTGCTGTATTTTCGGTCCGTATTTATTGTGTACGGGATACACGTCGTTCCGGAAATACTACATCTTATCTATAATAATATTGGCAGGAAGATCAGCTATTAATTACGGAGACTATGCATGCCAAAGGTTTAGCACTAGAAACTATATGCTAGGTGGACAGCCTGTATATGTATAAGATCGCGCGCAAGGAGGGTTGAGATGAAATTAATTATCGCGAACGATTATGCAGCTATGAGTGAACTGGCTTGTTCATTCATAGCTAAAAAACTCGACCAATTAGAAAATCCCGTATTTGGTTTGGCCACAGGTTCAACTCCAGAAGGGCTGTACAAGTGTTTAATAGAAAAATTCAATCAAGGTAAAGTAACCTTTAAAAATATAACTACATTTAATTTAGATGAGTATGTAGGATTAGAAAAAGATAACCCGAACAGTTACCATACGTATATGAAGGAAAAGTTTTTCAAACATATAGATATTTCGATGGACCGCGTACATTTACCAAATGGTGTTGCAGCTAACCTACAACAAGAATGCTCAGATTATGAGAAACTAATTCAAACTGCAGGTCATATCGATGTTCAAATTTTAGGCCTAGGAATTAACGGGCACATCGGATTTAATGAACCAGGAACTCCTTTTTCTAGTAGAACCCATATTGTGGAGTTAGATGAATCAACACGTCAAGCCAATGCAAGATTCTTCTCTTCTATTGAACAAGTGCCAGTAAAAGCGATTACTATGGGCATTGATACGATTATGGAAAGTAAAGAAATTCTTTTGATAGTTTCAGGTGAAAAGAAAGCTAATGCATTAGCACGCTTAATCAAAGGCGAAACTTCTGAAAACTTTCCAGCATCAATCTTAAAAAAACATAAGCACGTTACGATTATTGCAGATAAATCAGCAGCATCAAATCTCGATTAATTTGTTTAACTCTAGTATTTAACATTAATGCAATAATTGGGACCCTCCACTGAGCTGTAACGCTTTACCTTTCAGTGTGAAGGTCTCATTGTAATCAATGGTAAAACTAGTCTTCGTAACAACTTTCACAACCAATAAAATTGATAGTGCTTTTTGATCGTAAACCATGGATATTACTAATGGCCGCACTTGCTGAAGTGCGGCCATTAGACATTAATATCGATCTGATTCATGCCCCATATGTTTGGCCTTCTTGGTCGTTTCATCTGCTTCTGCAGTGCCTGTATTTGTTTTATCCTTCATCATTTGCATTGCTTTTGTTACTCCTTCTTTAACCCGTTTTCCATATTCCTCATCTGCATTTGTAAAATACTCAATCATTTTGTTCTGGATTTCCGGTCTACAAACTTTGAGATTGTCTACAAGGTTGCTGATGAGCTCTTCCCTTTCCCAATCTTCAAGGTTCCGATACGTTTCTCCAGCTTGCCCAAAATCATTTGGACGATCAATCTTTTCGCGAACTAATTTGTCATTGTAGTGTGGTTCATGAACTTTACCAACTTGTTCGGCTTCCTTTAAGCCGCCTATAACGGAAGGCTCATAATTAACGTGTGGATTTTGACTTGGTGCTGCATCTACATGATAGGACATTTGGCCACCACGTTGATTGGTAGCAACACGCTTTTTAGGTGCATTAATTGGCAGCTGTAAATAATTCGTGCCAACGCGATATCGCTGCGTATCTGAATATGAAAAAGTTCTGCCTTGCAGCATTTTATCGTCGGAAAAATCCAAACCATCTACCAGTACACCAGTTCCAAATGCTGATTGCTCCACTTCATTAAAGTAGTTTTCAGGATTTTTGTTTAAAACCATTTTTCCTACTTTTAAAAACGGAAATTGGTCTGTTGGCCATAATTTTGTATCATCTAATGGATCAAAATCTAACTCAGGATGGTAGTCGTCGCTCATGATTTGAACGCATAGCTCCCACTCAGGATAGTCACCGCGCTCAATCGCCTCATATAAATCTTGTGTCGCATGGCTTACATTTTTAGCTTGGATTGCTTCCGCTTCCTTTTGAGTAAGATTCTTGATTCCTTGTTTAAGCGGTTCCCAATGGTATTTGACTAAAACAGCCTCTCCATCTTTATTAACCCATTTATATGTATTCACACCTGAGCCCTGCATCTGGCGATAATTCGCTGGAATTCCCCAAGGAGAAAATAGGAATGTAACCATATGTGTCGCTTCAGGTGTTTGCGAAAGAAAATCAAACATTCGTTCAGGATTACTAATATTCGAAACAGGGTCTGGCTTAAATGCATGAATCATATCAGGAAACTTCATCGCATCTCGGATAAAAAATATTTTTAGATTATTTCCAACAAGGTCCCAGTTTCCATCTTCTGTATAAAATTTAACAGCAAAGCCTCGTGGGTCACGAGCAGTTTCAGGTGACTCGTTACCTCCCGCCACCGTTGAGAATCGAACAAAAACCGGTGTGCGCTTGCCCTGCTCCTGGAACAGCTTTGCTCTGGTGTATTTTGCAACCGGCTCATCGCCCACTTTTCCATACGTTTCAAAGTATCCATGCGCACCGGCTCCACGCGCATGAACAACCCGCTCCGGCACTCTTTCGCGGTCAAAATGAGACATTTTTTCAAGAAAATCATAATTTTCAAGCGTGGATGGTCCACGGTTTCCGACCGTTCTAATATTTTGATTATCTGTTATCGGGTGTCCTTGGCGGTTTGTCAGGGAATCTGAATGTTCACCAGTTCCTTTATGATTTTTTTCTTCCATTCCTAGACCTCATTTCTTGGAAATATTTTCTGTTTATTTATTTCCAGACACACTTAGATGTATGTAATTTTTTAATCATATACCTTATCTTTTCTTATGGAATAGAAGTATTTATAACAAATTAAAGATTGTTTATCTTTTTTCAATAGAAGCCAAATTTTTGGTAATATATTAGATAGATAGTAAGTATTAATTTTAAGTATAGTTATAGGGGTGGATAACTTGAACAAGTCTGAGAAAGGCTTTACAGAAGAACATGCTAAACGTTTAAATGAAAGTTTTAAGAAATGGATTGGACATGATTTAATTCCGTTACAAGCGGATAAAAGCTTGTTAGACCAACTTTATCATAGCGAAACCATTATCTTGTCGCACGGAACTGAAGTTGACCCTGTCCTTAATTTTGGTAATCAAGCAGCATTGACATTATGGGAAACGGATAAAGAGGACTTTATAAAAACACCATCACGACTTACCGCCGAACCAATGGAGAGAGCTGAGAGAGCGAGATTTTTTGAAGAAGTGACTGCTAATGGCTTTGTAAACAATTACACAGGAATTCGCATTTCTAGTACTGGAAAGCGATTTTATATTAAACAAGCAATCGTCTGGAATATCATAGACGACAATAATAACTATTATGGTCAAGCAGCGACTTTTTCAGAGTATGAATACATATAACATCAATAAATATGGTATCACACTATATTGGAAGGATTCAGAATAGCCTAGAAGGACCACAAGGACAATCCATTGTGGTCCGACAAAGAAATGAAATTAAATTCAAAACTAGTTATCTACTACCGTTTTATTAGAATGCCTCTAGACTGTGCTTGGTGAATGATACTTTTTGCTTTGAGGAGGCAGAAAAGATGGTGTGAAACCTTCACCAAACACCTCGGTTGCTTCACATAGTATGATAAAAGCATGTGGATCAATTCCAAGTACCATTGATCGTAGATCGTTTACTTTTCTTGGATCAAGTACAATCATCATAATTACTCTTTCACTATCGGTATAACCTCCTGCCCCTGTCATTTTCGTTAAACCTCTGTCTAATCCATGCAGAACGGACTCTGCTAAACTTTTCTCATATTCAGTACTTGAGATAATGTAGGCTACCTTGGACACTTTATTCGTACCCTGTATAAATTCCATCGTTTTTCGCGTTACGAATGCCCCAACTAAAGCATACAATGCTTTTTCAGGTAAAAAAATAAGCCCCCCTGCAATCATTACCGTTGCATCCATAACAATAATCGATGTACTATGTTTAACAGATTTTGTTTTGTGTAAAATTTGAGCAATTAATGTAAAACCACCCGTATTCCCACCTGCTCGAAAAACGATACCTAAACCAATGCCTACCCCTAATCCACCGTAAAGAGAAGCTAATAGCGGATCATATGTAAGTGGCGGTAGTTCACTAGTAAAGTATACAAAAAACGGAATTAACAAAGATCCTACAACCGCTTTTAAAATTGCATCCACTCCTAGAAAATAACTACAAAAAAATAACAAAAGCAAAGTGGTAATCCATAATACAATAGCTGATGGAACGTTAAAAATATAACTAAGAACAAGAGCTGCCCCTGTTAAACCTCCGGAAGCAATCTGATTCGGACCTTGTAATAAAGTAAAAGATAATGCAATGATAAATGTACCTATAACTAACGATATATAATATTTTACTTGATTCACAGTATTCTACCCCTTTCTTTAAAAGAGATTATAAACTTTATAGAATTTTCTAGCAATGACGCCCATTAACGCTTTGATGTTGTTATTCTTTTATGCTTTTACTCACTAAATTCCATTAAAGTTTCAAAATATGGTTTGAGTTGTTTTTATGACAAAGTGTAGTTATCTGTGGAACTCAAAAGTTCCTATGTGAAACGGACAGATGTCCGGATACCCCGATTACATTTAATTGGCGGACATAGAAACCCTTATTTGCACAAAAAGAGCACATGGAACCAGTTTTCCGGACATTGAGTTCGCTATTAACCAAAAATCAATACCATGTAGCTCCTACTTGATGTAATAGCGACATTTATGTCCGTGAAACTCAATAAAACCTCTGTGAAACGCAAATAACGGCACAGATGTCCGGTTATTCCAGTTACATTTAATTGGCGGACATAGAAACCCTTATTTGCACAAAAAGAGCACATGGAACCAGTTTTCCGGACATTGAGTTCGCTATTTACCAAACATCAATACCATGTAGCTCCTACTAGATGTAATAGCGACATACATGTCCGTGAAACTCAAAAATACCTCTGTGAAACGCAAATAACGGCACAGATGTCCGGTTACATTTAATTGGCGGACATTGAAGCCCTTATTTGCACAATAACTGCTCCTGGCACCAGTTTTCCGGACATTGAGTTCGCTATTAACCAAAAAGCAATAGCTAGCACTTCCATCTTAGTGCCCTAGCAGAACAAAATTAATTTATATAGGTTTTACATTACGACTGACACACAAACAATGTTAAAATAAAAAGATGTTTTAAAGATTGCGGCAGCGTACCCAAGACATTATTCGCTGGCGGGTAAATAACATAGATAAATGCCTTAGGAGTGGAACTATACGTGAATAAAAAAGACATCGCAAATATTCGGAAACAGTTTAAATTAGAAAACGATTTAATGAAAATACGGGAGATTTTCACCATATACATAATGAAGGAATCAAGCGAAATTTATCATTACGAAAGCAGACCATTTGAAATGTTAGATCAAGACCAGCAAGAACTGTTTATGACTAATTTCAAAAAAGTATTAACCGGTCAATTAGATGAAAAGTTATTTGAGTTAAAGTTTCAGCGTGACGTAGAAAATAGCAGTCAGCTTATCCTCCATCAAGGCTTATTAGGAAGTAATGAAGACTTTAGAGAAAAGATGCTGCAGATCGTCGGAAAAATGCTACAGGACAAACAATATGAAATGGATCTTGTTGTAACTTTCATAAAAGGGGAATATTTTAAACCTACAAAACAAAAAAGTGATGAAACAGAGGAAAACGTACGTGATACTGTTTATTCCCACTCCTTTATTCTTTGCAGCATTAATAAAACGCAGGAGCCAAAAAAAGAACTGCTTTTTGATTATATCGAGAGGGAATTCAAGTACAATGTTGTCGTTAATCCAGTCATCAATCTACAAGCGCCTGTCGGAGGTTTTTTATTTCCTTGTTTTAGTGAAAACGCGGCTGATGTTAACCATATTCTCTATTCCTCAGGAAAAGCGTATGAGCCTGATCTTGATTTCATCGAGGAAGTATTAAATGCTGAAGAGACAATGACGGCCAAAGACGACAAAGCCGTTTTTGAAGAAATTGTCAAAGACGTAACCGGTGATAAATTAAACACAGCTACACTCGCTAATGTATATGAAGAAATCCACCGTGTAATGGAAGAATATGAAGAGTCAGATGTCCCTAAATTAGATTACAAAGACGTCGAACGCGTTCTAAAAGCAAGTGGAATTGAGGAAGTAAATGAAGAAAAAGTAGCCACAGCTTTTCAAAAGGTTATTGATGATGAAAAGTATGAATTAAAAGCAAGTAGCATCATGCCTAAATATAATACAAAATCGATTAAAATCCAGACGAAATTAGCGAACATAGCTGTCAGTCCACAAGACTTAAAATACGTAAGACAAGTCCATTTTCAAGGAAAACGATACCTCATGATTGAAGTGGAGGAAGATACTGTTATTGAAGGATTTACGATGATCCCAGAGGCGTTCGCAAATAAAGCAGAAGACTAAATAGAATTAAATGGAATGGAGACAGATAATTGATTTACCTGTCTCCGTGCACATTCATAAAGATCAGCCAGTTCACAACTCCTTCATATTTACTACTTTCCGGCATAAATCTAAATATTCGTCAAACAAAATCAAACATTGCACAAGTTCTTCATATGTAGCTACCTCATTGAAAGATTGTTGAAATTAATTCAGATCCATTACCCTTCCAGTATGAAAATAATGCTCCTTTAGTAGTTCAATCACATCCTTTTTACACATGGACAGTCTTCCTTTCAAGATTAATAAACTTTCCATACTCTTTTATAAAACCCATCTTAACAGTACCTACTGGGCCATTCCGATGCTTGGCAATAATAGCTTCAACAACGTTCCGATTCCCAGTTTCTCTTTCATAATAATCATCCCGATACAGAAAACAGACTATATCGGCATCCTGCTCTACACATCCGGAGTCCCTAATATCCGACATGATGGGGCGCTTATCCTTACGTTGTTCTACACCTCTTGAAAGCTGTGATAATAGAACTATTGGAATCTTAAATTCACGTGCCATCGCTTTTAAAGCTTTTGTTATTTGTCCAATTGCTAAATCATGGCGATCAACCTTTCCTTCTAATCGAATCAGCTGCAAATAATCTATAATAACGAGGTGTTTTAAATTTGGATGCTGGCGCATATTTTTTCTGATAGCAGAACGAATCGATAAAACAGACTGTTCTGATTGATCCTCAATATACAAATTCCATTTATCAAGATACCCCATACCTCTTGAAACTTTCTGATAATCTTCTTCTGTAAAAAAAGCCTTAGGATTTTTCCACTTCGCAGCATTAACATTTGACTGCGCAGATAGCATTCTTTGCAACAATTGTTTATCATTCATCTCCAGACTAAAAAAACTAGTACATCCACCGCTTTGACAATGGCTCTTTGCTAGATTTAAGGCAAAAGCTGTTTTTCCAACAGATGGTCTGGCTGCAATAATAATAAGATCACCTGATTGCAATCCACCGGTATAGTCATTAAATTCATCTATTCCTGTGTCAACTCCTTAAATCCCCTCAATATCAGTTTCCATATCTTGGTAAATTTCCACCAGTATATGTTTCATTGTCCGTGATTGAATAGAGATTACTTCTTGAATTTCTGAAATGCGTTGATAATAGTCAGTAATGTGTTCCGGATTCATTGCCAATTGCGTGGCAAGATTACGTGTTTCACGTAGTTTATATGCTTCCAAGATAAGCTGTTGATAAACATTAAAATTAGCTGTTGATGGTACAGAGTCTGCTAAAGCACTTAAATATGTGACTCCCCCTACTTGACGAATGACATCACCTAAAGCTGATGAAACGGTTACTACATCAATGGCTAGATTTTTCTCATCAACCTCACGCATAGCCTTGAATATCATTTGGTGAATGCCTGCTGGAAAATGGTTAGATTGTAATATGCATTCTTGTATTAGACCGCCATCTAATAAAATGGCCCCTAGCACCGCTTGCTCGGCTTCGTGATTGACCCATTTAGTTGATCCCATCGGCCTCACCCTCGAATAAGTATTTGTACTCATCTTTTGTATTCTTAGGAAGATACTCGTCAACCGGTTTTATCATCCCACGTTCTCTTTCCTCCCGCACTTGTTCTTCCCATTGCTTTAGCTGAATTAAAAAAGTATTTTCCTTCGGCATTTCAACTGCTATATCGGCAATCACAGGTGGAAATCTATAATCAGAAATGTGCATCTCTAATTTTTTCATAACACGCTCATATGGCATCTTCGAAAGGTGTTGAATCCATACGTTTATTCGTTTTTGGCCAATCCTACTTGATATATCAAACATAGGATATGCACCAGCGATCGTTTCAATAATGTCATAGCATTGATCTTTGTTCATGGCTTCATGATCTCTCCTCATCAGTATTTTGTAGATTCCGAATGTTCACATCAAACTAACAATATCGTTTCAAACTGTTGTTTCTCTAACTTAATTACACTTTTTTGACCTTAATTTTTGAAGTGTTTTGGCACTGTAATTCCAAATAGCAAGCATATCCTTGCATTACTTTTACACTAGGAGATGCTTGTTCGATGCTCCTCTCATATTCTTTTAATGCGAGATATAATAGTTTCTCATTCGAATAATCGAAAACCTCCACATCACCTACCAGTTCATGAAAAAATAGTTCTCTTTTGTTGCAACAATTCCCCAAAAATCCTCCCTTAATATTCATTTGTAAGTTAGGCTAGTTATCAACCGCCCTTCACTATATAAATAGAGCTAAGATTGCAAAAAGGGAGGTAGCTTTTCAATGTTCATAAAGTTGTCACAAAGATAAAGGTATGAATTCAATTAAATAATGGTTACACCGTATTGTGGCCACAGATTAATAACTAACAGCTTCCCTAGTAATAATCGTAGCTATTCGCCGTGTCAATAGTCTCTTCCATCTTGCTTTCTTCTAATTCACATCGACGTTTATATTCTTCCAATGCATCAAGTGGATCTTTAACTTTTTGGTAAGTTTTTTGCTGTTGTTTACTTTTTTCATATGCTACTAAATCATCCATCGTTTTTATGTCGAAAGAATACCAGTTTTTAAGAATTGCTTTTGTATAATTCCAATTTTTAATTTTTCGTTGAATGGTCATTTCAATAGCATGATTAACCAACTCTTTTGAAAGAGCGGTAATCCATTCTTTGATTTCTTTAATCGTATATGGGGCTATTGGACCATAATGTCGTTCGTATAAAGTGATTGATTGAATACTAGGATCTCCTTTAAGCTTTATAGTTAAATCTTCATTATTTTTATAGTTAAATTCTTTATAACGTATATCTTTTATATTTTTGTTTTTAATATCTTTATTATTAAATTTATTTAATATAGGTGGTTCAGTTTGGCTGTCTGATAGTACCTGATTTGTCTCTAGGAAAGAATGATTATGACGATCAGTTAGCGTAGCTAGCTGACGGACAGATGCCCTCTTCCTATTAGACTCTTCTATTTCCTCACTGACAGATGCCCTATTGCCGTTAGTCATTTCTGTTTCCTCGCTGACAGGTGCACTCTTCCTACTAGACTTTTCTATTTCCTCACTAACAGGTGCCCTCTTCCTACTAGACATTTCTATTTCCTCACTGACAGATGTCCTATTCCTACTAGACATTTCTATTTCCTCACTGACAGATGCCCTATTGCCGTTAGACATTTCTGTTTCCTCGCTGACCGGTGCACTCTTCCTACTAGACTTTTCTGTTTCCTCGCTGACAGATGCCCCCTTGCACATAGACTTTCTACTTTCCCTGTTAAAAAATCCCCCAGCATCATCACAGTTTGCTAATCTCTGATTGTCAGATTTCATTTCTGTAGACTTTTCATAACTTAATTGTTGGCTCTTTTTCACTTCATTATAATCCGAGAGAATATATGTAATCGTTTCAAAACCTTTTTCTACACTATTTCGCTGCATGATTTTGACCAAACCTTTTTGACTTAATTTATGCAATGAACGCCTTACCGTACTTTCGGATAATAAACACACTGTTGCAATTCTTTTTATGCTCGGAAAGAATTCAGTATTACTACTCATTTCATAACCTTTTAGTACAAAATAAACAATCTTCTCATAACACGAGTCAAAAACCTCTACTTCGTTTAATAATCCGTTAATAATAATAGTTTCATTATCTTGGCAACAATTTACCACTTCGATCCACTCCAATCTCCAAAAATTGTTATTGTTTTACAATGAAACCTATTCAAAATATAAATAGTAAGCTAATGGAAAAAAGGGAGATGGCTTTTCATTGTTCGAAAAGTTGTCACAACATCCACCCGCGATAGGTCCAATGCATTATTTATAAGTACATGAGTTACGTAAATAAGCGAATTTCCAAGCATGTAATAAATATTACTAGTAGAATAGGCTCTAATTCTTTTCACTGAGTTATTAGAAATCTAGTATTTAATTTATTGAGATGGGTAGATATGAGCATTCATCTACACTAGGAAACATTTAACAGTTGAATTTGATCCTGTACTGACATTTAATTAAACTATGCTTTTAATAAACTTGAAAATGGAGGAAAAAGAGCATTGAAACTACGAAAAGTACTTTTATCAACGCTTGTGACCGTTTCTACTTTGACTGCCGGTGTAAGTCAAACGAGTGCCGAATCAAACTTTACGGTCAAAGTTAATAACGAAATTATATCTACACCATATATCAATCAAGATGGAAAGTTACTTGTGCCTGCTGTATTTTTCAGAAATATGGATATTAAGGTTGAGTGGGATACAGAGAATCAAGCGGTTCTTTTAAACAACAAGGATACTCAATTATCTCTACCGTCTGGCACAAATTTGGCCTACTATTCATCAAGCTCAAATTCAGAGCTGTCAAAAGATGTTCTTCCTACAACCACAACGAATAAGCTAGACGGAACATATATACCTCTTCGATATACTGTAGAGAAATTAGGTATGGGAGTTTCTTATCAAAAGAATACCTCTATAGTAAGTATTGATACAGATGGTATTCCTGATGTTCAAACAGATTCTAAAAGTCTTTACAGTAAGGAAGACATCAATTGGCTGTATTTATTAACGGAGGCAGAAGCGGGCGGAGAAAGCTATCAAGGTAAGGTGGCTGTTGCAGCGTCTGTTCTTAATAGGGTGAAAAGTCCTGATTGGCCGAATACACTAAAAGGTGTGATTTTCCAGGTAGATACATATAATGGGAAAGAGTATTATCAATACTCTCCTGTTCTGGATCAAAGAATATACAATATAAAGCCGAGTTCTGAAACAATCAAAGCTGTAAATGCCGCACTTGACGGTAAAGATCCAACCAGCGGGTCCATAGTATTTTACAATCCTGCTAAAACGAGCAATCAATGGGTTAGACAACAAACTGTTGTAACTACAATTGGTAATCATGTTTTTGCAAAATAAGCTTGAAAATGAAGGCGTATTGGTTGTTTGTATAAACGTAGGATAATTGCATGTTGTAAAAAATGTAAATTATTGTTAATTTTTTAGTTTTAAGGACAAAAAAATCCATCCAATACTAGCACAAATATAAAAAGCTTGGCTGATCGTAAAAGATGCTGCCAAGCTTTTTTTAAGCTATACGTTATGAGTAAAACTTATTTCTTTTACTCTATAGTTTATTTAGTAGAAAGACCATCTATTCCATACCTAATATAAGGTATAGCTATTTTAATAAATTCCTTCGGGGTCATCGACTGGCTCGTTCTTCTCCATTCAACTGAAGCGCCGTAAAGTCCCCAGCTTAACATGACTGCCGTAACCTTTAGTGCGTGTCCATCACCCTTTAAATGCTGCTTGGTTAACATATTGTAGAAAATTAATTCCAGCTGATCTCTAATGATACGGGCAATAGTATCCTCGTATCCGCGAAAGCAGCGGTTCGATAACGAGCCTTGAAAATCGGTTATCGCTATAAAGATGCTAACCAAGCTTTCATCATTTAATTCACTTTCTTTATAAGAGGCACCCTCCAAATTAATGAGTAATACCTCCGATAATACCTTCTCTAACAGGTCATAAATATCTTGAAAATGATAATAGAACGTCGCGCGATTAATCATGGCCTCGCTTGTAATATCCTTAACAGTGATATCCTTGAACTCCTTTTTACTCGAAAGTTCAATGAAAGCATCCATAATTAATTTACGAGTACGCAGAATTCGAGGA
The DNA here is from genome assembly GCF_900240995.1 of Bacillus sp. Marseille-P3661. Taxonomy (NCBI): domain Bacteria; kingdom Bacillati; phylum Bacillota; class Bacilli; order Caryophanales; family Bacillaceae; genus Bacillus; species Bacillus sp. Marseille-P3661. The sequence goes on along the minus strand of NZ_LT965958.1, from coordinate 182,850 downwards.
TCCGTTTTTGTTTCACTCATAATTATAGCCCCTCCTCCTTATTCAACAATTTTCAAAATGTGTTGGATAAACAACACATCCTCCGTATTAATGGTATGGTTTGGTTTCATTATGAACTAAACTAAAATTGTAAACAAATAGAAAGCTTGATTTATAGGCTATTGCAATTACATTTTTAAGAAAGCGAGGAAAATCAAATGATAAACCAACTCATTGCTGGGCACTTGAACCAACGCTACGCCGTTTTAAAGAACAATACGGCCATTATTTCAACTTCCATACAGTCATGGGAGGGTTGCTAGAAAAATGGAGCGACGTACCTGTTGATCCTGCAAACGGAATCTCAGGTCCAAGAGACGTGGCCCGTCACTGGCGAGAAGTTGGGGAACATTCGCGTATGCCAATTGACGGAAGTGTGATGATTGACAACCCAGTCCAATCATCCTATCCGCCATCGCGTGTTTATAAAGTCATTCAAAAACTCCATAATGATGAAACAGCAGCACAATTTCTACGTCGTGCAAGAGAAGCCCTATTTGCTTTTAATCAAAATATTGAAGAGAAGTCCGTTATGATTGACATCGTCAATAAAATGGGACTTGATGGAAAATTCATTGTAAAAGAAGCAGAAGGCCAAACCGGACAGCAATTATTAAATGAAGACTTCGCCCTAACAAGAAACCTTGGCGTAAGAGGATTTCCAACCATTGTTATCGTGAATCAAGAAAATAAAGGAATAAAAGTGGTCGGCAGCCGTCCGCTGGAATCCTATGTTTCAGGCTTATCTCAAATTTTAAATGAAGATGAACTAACGGCCAAACTACAACCAGCTCTTTCTAGCTTGCTTGCAACAGAAAAATTACTTTTCGCAAAAGAAATAGAAGTGATGTATGATGTGGAGAAAGCTGAACTTCAAGCTTTTATTGAAAAACAATTAACTCCAGACATATACGAAGAAAAAGAACTGCTTGGTGAAAAGTATTTTGTAAAAAAATAAAAGGGAAAATCAACCACTACACATTGAATTAAATAGCAACAATAATTACAAAAACTGCCAAAATATAAAAACAGTAGGAGGAACAGGGAAATGAGTTATGTATTACAAGTTGATTTTAAAATGGATGGACCTTTTGGAGAAGAAATGGCTAATGCTTTTAGTGACTTGGCAAACAGTATAAATGAAGAATTAGGACTAATTTGGAAAATTTGGACAGAAAATAAGAATGCTAATGAAGCCGGCGGCATTTATCTATTTGAAACAAAAGAAAATGCTGAAAACTATTCAGCTATGCATACTGAACGTTTAAAAAGCTTTGGTATTCAAGACATCCGTGCAAAAATCTTTAAAGTCAATGAACCGTTAACTCTAATTAATAACGGACCAATCAAATAATTTTATCAAAAAACGTAGCCAATTGGGCTACGTTTTTAACTGCTCGCACTCGTATAATTTGATAGTGCAAACTTCCAGAACCTGCGAGCCAACCAAAAGAAAACAATAGCTACAATGACCGACGCAATGGTTGATGGACCATCCCACTTCCCAATTAACGAACTTGCAGGAGTAAATGTAATAAACGCTGCAGGTAAAATATACGTTAATGTCATACGCAACCACCCTTTATACATAGTGATCGGGAACCTAGTCGTTTCGAAAAAGGAGTTGAATAAGAAAGACAAATCATCCATCCGAATAACCCAAAAGGCGGTGGTCATTAACAACATCCATAACGAATAAATGATTACTAAGGCAGCCATAATGCTAATGAAAAAGAATCCCACATCAAGCATAGATGGTAGGTAATGCTTTTGCACCAAACCATAAATTACTAAGCCAATCCCTAACATGACATCAATAAACCGCCAGAAAACGAGATGGCGTAGACTCACGAAAAACATACTATCAACCGGTTTTGTTAGAACATAATCCAAAGTCCCCATCCTAATATGTAAAAGAAGTCTTGGCATATTAGGGCGAAGAGCGAAATCAATCAACCCTTGCAAGGTATTGTAAATACCAAGCAGAATTAAGACATCTGCATATGCCCAACCACCCAATTCGTCTGTTTGATAAAAGAATATTTGCACCATCAAAAGTGAAACTAAAATGCCGAATAGACTCGAAAGGAGATTACCAATAAATTCGCTGCGATATTCAAGCTCCTCTACCAAACAAGTTCGAAAAAATTCTTTAAAAATACACCAATATCGTCTCATTCTTAGCCACCCACCGCTTGATTTTTCTTTAATCCAGCCTTCCATAACCAACTTATTGCTCCAATAAGAACTACAGCCCAAATGAAAGATCCAATAAATCCAGCCTGCAGTAGCTGGCGATCATAGTCCCCTGTTAGAATTTCTAAAGGAAATCCGATCATATATCGATAAGGTGAGAAACTACTAATTTGTTGGACAACTGGCGGTAAGAGCGAAAACGGAGCGATCCTACCTGATAGAAATAATGAAATCATTTCAAACATCGCATAAAGCGCGGTCACTTTGGTCATCCAAAAACCTAAAATACCAAACATAAAACTAAATGTAAAACGGATAATTGCCCCAAGTAATAGCGCTGCTAGAAAAAGCAGCCATTGGTCGACCGATAATTGCAATTGAAGTGCAGGCATAAAGAAAGAAAGGACAAGCCAGCATGGTAAAAGTACAACTAAAAACAATCCTTTATAGACTATATTTTCAGCGATTGCCCAATGAATCGGATGAAAAGGGCGAACAATTTGATAAGAAAAGGTACCTTCACGAATTTGACGATCCATCTCCCATACATCCCAAGCACTGGTAAGACGCTCAACCATAATCAAGGCCATAAAATACAAAATGAAGGATTGCCCCTGATCTGGATAAATACTTATCCAGACCATCATTGTAATTAAAGGTTGGACCATCGTGCCAAACATCCAGACCATCGTCGAGAGCTGATATGCAAACATCTCTACATATTTCATCCTTAAAATCGCTACATATTTAGTTAGCATGGTATTCCTCCTGGAAAGCTAACGTGATCACTTCTTCCATCGGTGGATCTTGAATATTTAGATCTGAAATTTCAAAGTTAGCCAACAACTCAGATGAGACAATTGGTACACGGTCCCTTGCAACCCGAAGTATCAATTTCCCATCCTCGTATGATACCACTTCTCCAAATGAATCCCACGAAACATGAGAAACGGAGGGAAGGCGAACCTCTAATAGTTTATATGGAGTTAGTCTTTCTGTTAAAACCCGTAGCTCTCCGTCATAAAGAAGTTTACCGTGATTGATGATCAAAACTCGATCACAAAGTGCTGTGACATCCCCCATATAATGCGAAGTTAATAAAATCGTTGTTTTATGTTCACGATTATATTTGGCTATAAATTGGCGCACTTTTTCTTGTGTATTTACATCCAATCCAATTGTAGGTTCATCTAAAAAAAGAATGGATGGTCGGTGTAATAAAGAAGCCGCTAATTCGCATTTCATCCGTTGCCCTAGACTTAAGGAACGAACCGGTTTTCCAAGCAAAGGCCCCAATTCTAATAATTCAACCAATTCGTCTAAGGTCTCACGAAACATTTTATCTTCAATTTCATATACGCTTTTATTAACAAGAAACGTTTCCATTGGTGGTATATCCCAAATCAACTGACTTTTTTGTCCCATGACCAGACTCATAATTTTTTTGAACTCATTCTTCTGCTCTTGTGGTTTAAAGCCACTCACATCAATTTTCCCTGATGACGGATGTAACAATCCTGCTAACATCTTAATTGTGGTAGTTTTTCCTGCACCATTTGGTCCTAAAAACCCCACTATTTCACCAGTATTAATCGTAAAGGATACATCTTTCACCGCATGAACCGTTTGATATTCACGTTTGAACAAACTACGTACCGCTTCCGCCCATCCTTCCTGGCGAACATGGATACGAAAAGACTTATTTAAATCTTGAACTTGAATGGACATGTTTCCTCCACTGTAAAATTAGTTTTATAATCTAAAAGTGTAGTTGAAAATTTTCAAGAGTACAACAAAAATATATAAACTGTTTGCTTAAATGCGGATTGGGACTCGATTCGGTAGAACCAAGTTCGAGTTCGGACTCATTTAGCTCTACTACCAGCTTTTCTGTCAGAATCAGACCCGGGTTCTGACTCGGTTAGCCTAACCCCTGGCTTTTCTGTCAGAACCAGAACCCGATTCTGACTCGATTCGCTCTACTCACAGCTTTTCTGTCAGAACCAGACCCGGGTTCTGACTCGGTTCGCTCTGCTACCTGCTTTTCTGTCAGAATTAGATCCCGATTCTGACTCGGTTCGCTCTACTCACAGCTTTTCTGTCAGAATCAGACCTGGGTTCTGACTCGGTTCGCTCTACTCACAGCTTTTCTGTCAGAACCAGACCCGGGTTCTGACTCGGTTCGCTCTACTCACAGCTTTTCTGTCAGAATCAGACCCGGGTTCTGACTCGATTCGCTCTACTCACAGCTTTTCTGTCAGAATCAGACCCGGGTTCTGACTTGGTTCGCTCTACTCACAGCTTTTCTGTCAGAACCAGACCCGGGTTCTGACTCGGTTCGCTCTGCTACCTGCTTTTCTGTCAGAACCAGAACCCGATTCTGACTCGGTTCGCTCTGCTACCTGCTTTTCTGTCAGAACCAGAACCCGATTCTGACTCGGTTCGCCCAACTCATAGCCCAACTGTCAGAATCAGAACCGGTTTCTGACTCGTTTCGCTCTACTCCTGGTCCGTCTGTCCAAATTAGCACAATTTTCGACCTCGGATCCGCTTATTCCTAGCTCACCTTACAAAATCCCAAGCTATTTCAATCTCCGCCACATTCGAAATGGATTCTCCCCTTATCCAAACCGCAGCCCTAGTTTCAAACAACCATCGCTTATGCTGCACGCTCAGAACATCCAACAACAACATCCCAAATACCTCATCCTACCTTTAATCAAATTACTGATAACATCAACAATCATAAACAGACCCGTTAAAAATATTAACGGGTTGTATGTGTTCTTTTATGTAACTAGGTTAAACAATTTCTTCTCTGAGCTGCTCCTTTTTGCTTTTTCCAGACGAAACAGTCATTACGAGTGCAAAGATCAAGAATAGACTTGAAATTTGAAATAGCATTCCTGTTTCAAGGTATTCAGCCAGTATTCCAAAAATGAGACCACTTAAACCAATCCCAAAATCAATACAAGAAAAATACATACCATTTGCTACACCACGGCGATTAGCTGGCGTAAGTGACAGTGTCCAAGATTGCAAAGTTGGTAGTAACGTCCCGAAACCAACTCCGAATAACACACCGGCAGCTCCAATCATCAAGTTAGAATGAGCAAAGGATAGAACCCACATGCCAACAAATGTTGCAATGGTACAAAAAATGACTAACACTTTTGGACCTTTACGATCAAACCAACGGCCAGCAAAAGGTCTACATAACGTAGCTACAATTGCGTTACATAAATAAAATAAATAAATTTTATCAATGCCTCGCTCCTCACCGAATATTACAATAAACGTAACTATTGTTCCGTAGGCGAATGTACTAATCATTGTAATTAATGCAGGATACCAGCTTGTTTTTTCAATCATCGAACCCAAATAAGAAAACTTTAATTCGTCTTTCCTTACATTTTTGATTGCATCCGGTGTCTGGTAGTGAACGATCGATAATAAGATCACTGCGATAAAACCTAAAATTGAGGATATATAAATGAGATTATGAAATGAAGTCACTTTAAATAAAAAAATACCTAAGCTCGGAGCAATAATCATGCCAATCGTTACAGATAATCCGAAATACCCCATTCCCTCACCAAGTCTCTTATTCGGAACAATATCAACAGCAGCCGTTCCGTTAACTGTTGTGGACCATCCCCAAGCAAGACCGTGCAGCAACCTTAACGCTAATAATAAGAAAATAATTTGAGATATAGCATATAAAATTGTAATTCCAAAAAGTGTTATGGCACCAATTAACACCAACGGTTTTCGAGACTTGTATTCTAGTAAATAACCAATTAGCGGTCGACTGATCACCGCGCCAATTGAGAATAAGGTGGTTACTAATCCGATTTCTAAACCTGATGCCCCAATCGATTTGATATACGGTGGTATTGTAGGAATGAGCATTTGAAACGACATAAACAAAAATAAATTCCCTAAAACTAACAAAATAAAGGATTTTGTCCATAATCGCTCTATTGTTTTATGTTCCATCTCGTCACTCCTTTTGCCAACCATGTGTGTCCACAAAAAAATGAGCTCCTTCGAGACCATTTTTAAAATTAAACCACATGGTTTATTATATTTCAGATTATTAAATATTATCATACCATGCTATAAATTGTAAGTAGTGAGCATCGGTCCTTCCTGTCATTTTTCTAAGAAAAATAATGGCTATAAACCAATTGGTTGCCTTTTTGCATTTTTAAGTAGTATTATGGATGTCTACATATATTTCTATAAATAAACAGGTATTTTGTTCAGAAAGGATGAATCAATTGAATCATACATTACCTCCTGGTCAGTTTGAAACAGAAAAATGGCCCATCCTTCATGAAGGAGAAGTTTATAAGTTTCAACCAGAAAATTGGAATTTTAAATTATTTGGTCATATTAAAGAAGAAAAAACTTTATCATTTGAAGAAGTTATGGCCCTGCCTAAAAAGATTTCAACTATAGATATGCACTGTGTTACAACATGGTCGAAATTTGGTACCACTTTTGAAGGCATTCCGTTCCGTGAATTTTTAAAATTAATACAGCTAGAGGAAGACGTCAAGTTCATTAAACTCTATGGTTACTTGAATAGCGATCCATATGGGTATAGTGCTAATTTACCATTGGAACCTTTACTGGGAGATGACGCTCTTTTTGTTTATCGTTGGAAAGATTCAAAACATGACTGGCAAGACATCTCCCCTAAGCAAGGCTTTCCATTACGTTTTATTCCTCCCGCTTCCTTTTACCTTTGGAAAGGAACGAAGTGGATATCAGGTATTGAATTTATGAAAGAAGATAGTGCTGGTTATTGGGAGGAAAGAGGTTACTCAATGACGGCTAATCCTCAAAAAGAAGAACGTTTTCGTTAACTTGCTGTTTTCTTTTATTTTTAGCAATAAAGCCAATCACTCATTAATAAACCACATAAAAAGGGTGTTGATCCACCATGATCAACGCCCTTTTTCATTGTTACCCTATTTTATAAAATCTCGTTTAGATCGAAGCTAGTGTCGTCGATTACAACAATTCCATCAGTTTCAGGATCCTCGATATCATATTTTTCAATAATGTCATCGATAAGTTCGATTACTTCTGATTCACTGTCTGTTGTAAAGTTGATGTTTTCACTTTCAATTAGTTCAACTAAGAAACGCAAAGCATTTTCACCTTCAAACTTAAATGTATTGGTTTCATTCACAAGCTCAACAGTCGCTTCATAAGAACCATTTGATTTACGTTCAAAGTAAATATCAACTTTTGCATCGTCGTCTCCGTTAATAACAAAATCTAACTTTTCAAGCTTTCCTAATCCATCTAGTAGCTCGTTAACTACTTCATCAACAATGTCTTCACTGTCAATATCGTAAGTTGTTCCCTTCACGATTACATTGCCTTCAAAGTTAGCATCCTCAATATCGTACTCATTAATTAAATCTTGTTTTAATTCATTAAGTTCTACATCATCTTCGTCAAAATTTATTTGGTGTTTACCAAACAAATCTACCATATATTGAAGAGCTGTTTTTCCTACTTCGTAATATTCAGTTTCCCCTTCTAACTTAACGCTTGCAACAAATAAGTCGTTATCTGATTTCTTGTCATAGTAGAAGTTCGCTTCGAATTCATCGTCACCTGTTATCGTCATATCTAGTTTTTCTAGGTCATCAAGACTAGCAATTAATTCTTTTACATCATCTTCTGATTTTTTTTCATCAAAAGAAATAACGGTTACATCGCCATTATCATTTAAATTAAATGAAATTTCTTGGTCTACTTCTAGATCCTTTAACTCTCCAAGCTGGCCATTTGATGTAATAATTTTCACATTGCTTGTTACGTTTAACGGTACACTTACAAGACCAACTTCAACCCAAACGATATTTCCATCAATCTTTGTAATGTCACCTGTATACTTGTATGTTTCTTCTTTTTCAACTTGTGATTTAGCAGTCAAATAAATGATTTCGTCATCATCATCTAATGTAAAGGTAACGCTCATGTTAGCCGCTAAACCTGATAAACTCGCTGATTTTCCATTTATATAAATGGCTGCATCATCATCAATTTCATATGTTTTTTCTACAGTGCGATATGAGCCATTTGCATATACTTTCTGCTTGATTGTAAGCTCTTCTTCTTCCTTGTTAATAGATTGAATAGTACCTTTACCTGTTTGAGCAATTTGCTCCCCAAGGTCCTCCTTTAAATCTAATAAGCGATTTAAGAATACAGCCATCTCAGCACGAGTTACAGGTTTATTGGGTTGGAATGTCTTATCACTATAACCACTAACTAGCTTTGTTAAAGTTGCAAACGCAAGCGCTGCTTTCTCTCTATCACTTAAACTATCAACGTCCTTAAATAAAGGATCCGCGTCTAACCACTCTTTGTCTATATTTGTACCTGTTAATTTAACAAGTAAATTTGTTACAAATAAGCGTGATGCTGGTTTATTTGCTTGAAACTTCTTATTATCTTCAACTAAACCTGCTGCTATTGCAGATGCAATCGAAGTTCTAGCCCATTCAGGAACATCGTTTAAATTAACTGTGCTCTTAGAATCTAGTTTAATGTCCCCGTCGTATTCTTCTAGAATTCTAACAAGTAAAGAAATGGCTTCGGCTTGAGTCACCGGCTTATTAGGCTGATAAGTTAAGTTTTCATATCCCTTAATCAAACCTAAAGATGACATTTTATAAATATCTTCTCTTGCCCAATGGCTTTCAACATCCTTTAGTTTCCACTTATTTTTCACAATAATATTTACCTTTTGTTCAACTTTCCACGGTCCTTTGCCTTTTCCGTTACCATTACCCGGTTTATCCGCAGCTGCGGCACCTGGCAATACTGAAAAAGCCATGCTTGCTGCAAGTGCATATGGTATAGATTTTTTTGCCCATTTTTTCATTGTTTCTTCCTCCTCTATATATGTAAAATAAATCCTCCATTTATAGATTTCGGATATGTTTCCTGTTTATGGGTGTCATTTTAAAAAAATTATTAAAAAAATGCGGAATTTTACTCATCATAACTAGTTTAAATATGATTCAGTTACTATTTAGATAAGTTCCAATAATATAAAAAAACTAACCTTTACCTAATTATTTTAGGGTAAAAGTTAGTTTCTGAAACTTTATTCAAACTGAAAGCTTTCTATAATTTGAGGAATTTCCACGACCATCTTCTCATATTTAGCGATTTCTTCACCTTCTAAAACCATATCAAGTGGTGTTTGAAATATAAATACATCACCATCTCTTCTCAATATTTCCTTCCTTGTTCCTAAAGGCCCTTCTTGTTGCTCTTTTTCCCAATCCTGTTCAGTTACAGAAGTGATATAAAGCAAAGATTGATTTAGTTGATCGTTTTGAGACGGAAAAATAAAATCGGTACTTCTTGATTGTTCAACTATTTTCACATTTGCCCATGTCTCAGGAAGGTCAACTTTCCAAGCATCTGTTTGATTTACATATATTCTCAGGCCAGCTGATTGTTCTTCAGTGCCGTTTTTTTCGTCGGCTCGCACTGAACTGCCCTCTTCACTAAGGTCTTGTTCCTGTATAGTCTCATCTACAACCTCGCTAGACTGTGCATTACATCCCGTTAACAACACACTTAAAAAACCAACTGCGAAAAGCATTTTCCAATTTTTCATATTTTGTATCCCCTTTAAAATTAATGTATTACATAGATCTGTCGAAGTGTGCTTGATCAATGTTACATCCAAAAGACCCATTTTAATAATTTTATTAAAAGACGCTGAAAGGTACTGTCCCGTCCAGCAACTAAGCTCGGTATCTATATAAGAATTTTCTATATATCCTCCCAACAACAAAAACCAAGCATTCCACCAATTGTATTCAGAATAATATCATCTATATCAAAAGCCCCTAACCGAAAGCTAATCTGCATACATTCGATCGACAAGGAAAAAACAGCTGAACTAATTACAATTTTTAAATAAGTGTTTATTTTATGAAATAATAAAGGCATGAAAAATCCAAAAGGAATAAACGCAAGTATATTCCCTATTAAATTATTTGTAAGAAATCTAAGTGAAAAGCCTTGACTAAAATTGAAATCTCTCAATATTGACGTAAATGGTATTAAATTATAATCGAAAACGCCTTGGACAGATTGACGATAGCTAGAAAAAAACAGCAAGTAAAATAACAGGGTCATATATGCAAAAAATAATAGATTTACAAACTTTCTTTTCATAGACAAAAGCTCCATTCTCAATTAAATAAGTGAAATACAGGTATAAAGTCAATTCACTGGTGGCCATACTGAACAAAAATGATTTAAAAAGGTGATTGTATGACTTTATGCCCGCCCTTAGAAGATATTTATATGACAAATAAAACAACTCATACACTTGAAGTTTGTTATCGGAATTTACATGAGCCGAAAAAATTTCAACTATATAAAATGATTTTACAGCGAACACATTCAGGAGAGCAATGGCAACCAAAGCACATAGCCATTTATAATGAGTCAAAAGATTGTTTTGAATTAATAGGGTCATTGTATAGCGCTGATTTAGTCGGTGACATCTGTGCAACATTGCTTAAGCATTTAAATATGGAAAATAATGACCAGCATTTTAAAGAGAAAAGCATTGGTTAAATTTTGCTATGATTCAACATGCATTAATGAGCGTGGTGTGGAAAACCTCTTCATACGAACGATGAAGAGGTTTTCTGCATCTATTCGGACCCACCTTTCCTCTTCATCCGCGCGATTTAAATCAACAGGGCTAACAATGAATAAAAGGCTATCCATATCATAGTAAATGGATAGCCTTTTAATATATTTGTAGATTTCTTAAAGCACATTATATCTGCTCTTGAATAACTTTTTCAATCACATCTAAGCCTTCATTCAATTGATCATCTGTAATAACCAATGGACTTAATATTCGTATAACGTTGCCATATAGCCCCGCACTCATTAAGATTACACCCTGCTTGTTAACTTCTGAAATAATCTTGGAGACGAGCTCTTTATGTGGCTCTTTTGTACTGCGATCCTTTACAAATTCAATCGCAGTCATAGCTCCAAGTGTACGAACATCTCCGATTTCAGCTACCTTTTCTTGTAGTTTTCTGAAACGATGGACAATTTGTTCACCGATTTCAACAGCTCGATCAGGCAGTTTCTGCTGTTCCATTAGTTTAATAACCTCTAGAGCCGCCACACAGCCTAAAGGACTTCCGCCGAACGTACCGCCGATTTCACCTGGATTAGGCGCATCCATGATTTCTGAACGTCCAGTCACTGCACTGATCGGAATTCCAGCTGCGATTGATTTTGACATCGTCATGATATCCGGAACAACATCAAAATGTTCCATAGCAAACATTTTTCCGGTTCTGCCGAAACCTGTTTGAACTTCATCTGCAATAAATAAAATTCCGTTTTCATCACATATTTTCTTTATGCCCTTAATAAAGGATTTCGACGGAATCACAAAGCCGCCTTCACCTTGTACAGGCTCAAGTATGATCGCGGCAACTTCTTCAGCAGGAACTTCTCTTAAGAAAAAGTCATTCATTTCTTTAATAATTTCTTGATCTAATTCTTCCGATGACATCCCGTTCGGGGAGCGATAATAATAAGGATAGGGCATTTTATACGTATCCGGAGCAAATGGTCCAAATCCATATTTATAAGGCTTGACTTTACTTGTTAAAGACATCGCCATGTATGTTCTTCCATGAAAACCACGTTCAAAGGAGATAATTGCTTTTCTGCCGGTATATTTACGAGCAATTTTAATCGCATTTTCAACTGCTTCTGCACCGCTGTTTAAAAAAAACGTCTTTTTGCTGTGCGATCCAGGTGTTATTTCATTCAATTTTTCTGCTAACGCAATATATGGTTCATACATCATGACATGAAAACAAGAATGTATATAGTGATCTAATTGTTGTTTAACAGCATTTACAACAGATGGTGGGCAATGCCCGACATTAATTGATCCAATTCCCCCTGCCAGGTCAATTAATGTATTACCGTCAACATCTGTCACTAATGCTCCTTCACCTTTTGCTGTAAAAGAAAGTGACGTATTAAACGGTCCGCGCGGTACGTTTTGAATCCTTCGTTGTAGTAATTCCTGCGCTTTTGGGCCCGGAATCGTTGTTTTTAAGTGAATTGATTTTTGACTTTTCATAGACATTGTGAGTCCCTCTCTTTGCTACTATAATCACTCACTGCTTTCACTGCCTTCGTATAATCCACACCAATCAATAAGTGTTAACGCTATAATTTCTGCTACTTGAAATACTTTATTAATCTCAATATATTCATTTGGAAAGTGAGCCATCTTAGTTACACCTGGACCGAACACGATACTTGGTGTATTTCCTGCCTTTGTTAATAGTCCGCCATCGGTTCCCCATGGAGACGCCTCGATGATAGGCGGTTCATTTATTACATCTCCATATCGTTGGATTAGGGTCTGTAATAATTGATGTTCTAAATCAATTGCACCTGGTAACCAACGAGCACCGAACCATTCTATCTTTACAGGGTGATTTTTAAACCAAGGGTCCAATTCCTGCAGCGAATCTAGCCAATTTTGCATTTCTTCCTTTGCTTGATTGATGGTTTCCTCAGGAGATATCCCCATACGACCCTCAAGTATAACTAAATCAGCAACAGATGAAGGCCAATCCCCACCTTCCATTTTTCCAATATTGATTGGAATCGGAATGGGTATGTTTTCATATAATGGGTCAGTAATTCGTTCATTTCTTATTTCTTCAAGCTTTAGGATGTGCTCAATAACCAGCAACGTTTTTTCAATTGCACTTACGCCTTCATATCTGGTCCCACCATGTGCAGAACGGCCTTTCACAAATAAGCGAAACCATATCGATCCCTGTTGTTTAGGAAATATTTTCATATCTGTTGGTTCTGGTATAATAGCCGCATCTGCTTTATACCCTTTAACGATAGTCGCGAGTGTACCAGAACCACCGCTTTCCTCTTCAATCACACTTTGAAAAATAATATCGCCCTTCAGCTTCACTTCTAAAGCTTGAATGGCCTGAATCGCTAATAGGAGCGAAACATTGCCGCCCTTCATATCGGTCACGCCACGGCCATACATTTTACCATCGCTAATTTTCCCGCTATATGGATCATCATCCCATTGCTCTAGATCACCTTCTGGAACTACATCGATATGACCATTTAGGATAATTGAGCGACCCTCTCCACATCCTTTTAACACACCCACAACGTTAGGACTTCCGTTAAAATCAGTTCGTGCAGATGCAAAATCACGATGTTGCATCAGCTCTTCACCGTTCGGATCCCATATATCTACGACCAGACCCATACCCTTTAATATTTGGATAATGATTTCCTGGGCACGCTTTTCATTGCCTTGAGTACTTCGTGCTTGAACTAGTTTTTGTAATATTTCGGTGCCTGATTTTCGGTTCTCATTTAGCCATTTATGAATGCGCTGCTGAAATTCTTTTCTTTTTTCTGACATATAACCATGCCTCCTCTGCCACTAAAAGAGTGATAGTTCAAACCACGAAGTTAATTAATGAACCGTAATAATGTCATCTATAATTTTCAAAGTTGCTCCGGTTTTACCGATAACCTCTTCAGGTGTAAAGGGTGCCATCACTTCTTTTAAAATTAATCCATTTTGGGTAACCTCAATGACTGCCATATCGGTAATGATCATATTCACACAATTCTTAGCTGTTAAAGGTAATGTACATTGTGTTAATATTTTCGATTCCCCAATTTTATTAACATGGCTCATAAGGACAATCACTTTTTTGGCTTTATTGGCAAGCTCCATTGCCCCGCCTATTCCAGGTACTCTTTTACCAGGAACAATCCAATTTGCTAGATCGCCTTTTTCACTAACTTCAAGCCCGCCTAATATGGTTAAATCCACATAGCCACCGCGAATCATTCCAAAGGCTAACGCACTATCAAAATATGATGCGGCTGGTTCGATCGTAACTGGAAATCCACCTGCATTACATAAAGTTGGATCTTCCTTTCCTTTTTCTGGCGATTTCCCCATCCCCAAAATTCCGTTTTCAGCGTGGAACATGACAGAAATATCTTTAGAGAGATGGTTTGCAACAAGTGAGGGTATGCCGATTCCTAAATTCACGATCATCCCATCTTCAATTTCCTTTGCTGCCCTTTTCGCGATGCGGTTTCGGATATCTACTCCCATGCCCATTTCCAATCTACTCCTTCACTTTGGATGACCATGTCAACATAAATGCCCGGTGTTATGATGCTCTCAGGGTCAAGCTCTCCATTCTCAACAATTTCTTCTACCTCGGCAATTGTAAACTTCCCGGCCATGGCAACTAATGGATTCGTATTTCGTGCACTTGTTTCGTAAATTAAATTGCCAAAATGATCAGCTTTTTTCGCATAAACGATTGCAACATCAGCAGTTAACGGTGTTTCAAGGAGATAGTCCTTTTCTCCAATCGTTATTCTTTGTTTCCCATTTTCTATAATACTATCAAGCCCGATATCTACTAAAATACCACCAAGTCCAACGCCGCCAGCGCGGATTCGTTCCATTAACGTTCCTTGTGGGGAAAACTCGACATCTAATTTCCCCTCTACCATTAACTGGCCAGCAATTGGATTAGATCCTATATGAGAGGTAATGATTTTTATAGCTCTTCCTTGGCTAACAATTTTCCCGATTCCAATATTCGGAAAACCTGTATCATTTCCAATCAATGTTAATTGGTGTACACCTTTTTCAAGCATTCCCTTTATTAAAGTTGGGGGAGAGCCTACCCCTCCGAATCCCCCAAACATTAACGTACAGCCACTGTTTATATGCGTAAGTGCTTCCTCAAGTGTTCGTACTTTATTTATTGACTTCCCCACTCTTTTCACCCCTAGCATGCATTAATGTAACTCCTCATTCACTTCTAATACCTGCTGGATTTCAGAGACCGTTTCCTCAAGTAATTCAAGCAACATATCTATTTCTTTTTTTGTAATCACTAACGGAGGGGCAATGATAATAGCATCACCGTCCATTCCATCATTTCCAGCTGAAGCTGGATAGACTAGTAACCCTTTATCTCTTGCTTTTTTAATGACAGCATTCGTAAGTCCGATATTTCTAGAAAAGGTTTGTTTTGTAATTCGGTTTTTAACGAATTCAATGCCGATCATTAGACCCTTTCCACGAACATCACCGATGATCGGATAGTTTGCAGCTAGTTGCTTTAGTTTTTCTAGCAAATAAAGACCATTTTGTGCTGACTTTTCAACAAGATTTTCTTTTTCAATAAATTCAAGAACGGCAAGCGCAACAGCAGCCGACTGCGGATTTGCACTAAACGTATGACCGCTCATAATAGATTTTGAGCCTTGGAGAATGGGTGCGATTACTTTGTCGCTTACAAGCACAGCCGCTATTGGTGTATAACCTGCACTCATTCCTTTTCCAAGTGCAATCACATCGGGTACCACACCCCAATGCTCCATTGCAAACATTTTTCCTGTACGTCCGATCCCTGTCATTACTTCATCTGCAATAAAGAGAATTTGATGTTTCTCACAAATCTCTTTTATCTGTTGATAATAATGAGCTGGAGGAACAATAACACCTCCCGCTGCACCGACAATAGGTTCAGCTATAAAAGCTGCTATATTTTCGGCACCTACCCTGCGGATCGCTATTTCTAATTCATTTGCACACATTAGACCACAATTGGGATACGTTTGCTTAAATGGACAGCGATAACAGTATGGAGCTGATACACTTGGATAATCTTCCAATAAAGGAACAAACCGTTCTCTTCTGCCGATATGCCCCGAAAGCGACAAAGCACCAATTGTAATGCCGTGATAACTCATCCACCGTGACAGAACGATATTTTTACGATAATTCCCTTGCTCCTGCCAATGTTGAATCACAATTTTCATCGCTGTTTCAGTTGCCTCAGAGCCACTATTCACAAAAAAAGACCAAAAATTCTGGTTATCATGAACTAGTTCACTTAGCTTTGCCGCTAATTTCTCAGCAGGTTCTGTTGTAAATTGAGAGCGGTAGACAAATGAAATTTTATCAGCTTGTTCCTTCATAGCTGTTATAATTTCAGGAACGGTATGACCAATCGATGCAGTAATCGCTCCTGATGAACCGTCGAGATACTTTTTTCCGGTATCATCCATAATATAGACGCCATGTCCTTTCACAGCAGTTGGATAAAAGTCATTCATCATTGGTTTTATTAATAATGATGGCTTTTGGTTCATGGACACCAACTCTCCTTCTAACTCGCAAGGAACAGCATTCCCACTATCCCTTGCGAAATACAGCACTACTTAATCAAATTTAAAATAATTTCTTTTTAATAATTTAGGTTGATCCATTAATTGATTAAATGAAATACTTTTTCCAATTTTAGAAGTATCAATTAATAACAGTTGATCCTCTAACTGCTCAATAACCGACTCTTTTTGATACTCCATCCCACATGATGTGCATTTGATACCTGGTGTACCATGAATTTCGATAGCACGAGTACCATCAGGTAATTCCCAATAAACAGTCATTCGTAATTCCTTTGCATGAGGCTCTAGACACCATTCACAATTCAATGTTTTTGCTCCCTTCAAAAAAATAATAAAGTCGCTTCAACATCTAGTTATTATTGGTTTTCTTCCGATTTGTCTTCGGTGTGAGACTGCATTTTCTGTAGCTGTGTTTGATATTTTTTTTCTTTTAATTGATCTCTTTTTTCACGTTTGTCTTTTAAACTTGTATGCTCTGGATTACTTTGATAGCTTTCACGACGATCAATACGCTGCAGTGAACGTGGTACAAGATTAAATTGCTCATCATTTATTAATGAAGCAATTCCAGTTCTTGAATGTTTATTTTCAAAGTCTGGATAAACTTCTTTAAAATACTCATCAGCACGGCCTGGCACATAATTTTCCGGCTCAGGGTATGTTGTAATCACTCCTTCAAAATTCCGCAGTACCACTTTGGATGGGCTTTGGGAAATCAAGTAATTTGGTTGAAGGGCAATCTTCCCGCCACCACCTGGTGCGTCGCAAACAAAGGTTGGAACTGCATAACCCGAGGTGTGACCTCGCAACCCTTCGATAATTTCTAAGCCTTTCGAAATTGGAGCACGGAAATGACCAATTCCTTCAGATAAATCACATTGATAAATGTAATAAGGTCGAACACGGATCTTAACAAGATCATGCATCAGCTTTTTCATAATTGGAACGCTGTCGTTAATGCCTGCTAGTATAACCGCTTGGTTTCCGACTGGAACACCGGCATTCACCAGCATTTCACAAGCCCGTTTCGAATCTTCAGTTATTTCCATTGATGTATTAAAATGAGTGTTAAGCCATACTGGATGATATTTTTTTAAGATATTGCATAGATTTTCAGTAATTCGTTGTGGAAATACTACAGGAGCTCTTGTTCCAATTCGAATGATTTCAACGTGTGGGATTGCTCTTAAATTTTTCAAAATATATTCTAAAATCGTATCATTAATGAGTAAGCCATCACCGCCAGATATTAAGACATCGCGGACTTCAGGTGTATTTTTAATATATTCAATTGCTCCATCTAGTTGCTTTTTGGGCACACCCATGCCAATTTGACCTGAGAAACGACGGCGTGTACAATAGCGACAATACATTGAGCATTGATTCGTTACTAAAAACAGCACGCGATCGGGATAGCGATGTGTTAAGCCTGGAACGGGTGAATCTTCATCCTCGTGAAGTGGATCTTCCAAGTCATATTTTGTTTTATAAATTTCTTTTCCAATCGGTACGGACTGCATTCGAATCGGACATCTAGGATCATCTGGGTTCATTAATGATGCATAGTAGGGGGTTATATTCAGTGGTATCGTTTTTGTAGAGATTTTTACGCCTTCTTCTTCTTCTGGAGTTAAGTTAATAACCTTCTTTAAATCATCAAGTGTTCGAATGGTATTTGTTAGTTGCCAAATCCAATCGTTCCATTGCTCTTCTGTGACATCTTTCCAAAGCTCTATATCATTCCAATGTCGTTTTGGCTTATATAAATCAAATAACATGATAGCTCCTCCTTATATAATTGGCTATATATATTTGTAATCTATAAATGCAAATTTTGTGCCAACATTATAAGGAGCTATCTTCTTCATTTAAGCTGCATTGCAGTCATCAAAATGCTGAATTTTCGGCACCGATTCACTTCTCCCTTTACTTTTGTGGATGCCGAAATCTTGGCATGCCCAATCAAAATTCGGCGGGTTTATTAAATGAATGGTTATAAAAAATTTTATAAATGGTTCTTCTAGCATGCAGGACTATTCCATATTCGATAAGTCCTTGACCCAAACATTCATATCTTCCATTTTATCGAATATATAACAATTGTTGATCATTCGCCCTGTATATTTATACCCTAATTGATAAAATGCTGCATTCATTCCAGGTGATAATGCTCTTGCAATTGAAAAGGCACAATAAATGCCCGAATTCAGCAGTTCTCTTTCTAAAAGTTGGAGTAATTTTTTCATCAAGCCGTATTTCCTGTGATCTGGCAATGTAGCGCAATCTGTCATTTCAGCATGATGATAGCCTTTATTCACATCTGCTGATGCAGCACTGACAATCTTTTTCTCATGCTCTGATACAAAAAAAAGACTTCCTTCAGCGATGACTTTCTCAATATAATTAGGGTCGTTCATTGGCGTTGGATATATGGCAAATACTTGTTTGTATAGCTCTGCTAATTCTTTAGCATCGTTTACATTTGCAAGTCTAAATTGATAGGAATCCTGAGAATTCTGAGTCGCTTGTGGTTTGCTAGTAGTGGATAAAGATGCGATGATGTGATCCTCCTCAACCCAATACTTGCTAGTACGGCGATTTAAGTCGGTATAATAGGACATTGCATAACAATCTGTTCCATTAAAAAAACCTTTAAAAACAGCTTCTAAAACAAAGCCCTTACTTAGTAATTGCTGCCAGTGTTCAGGCCTTGCATGAAAAATTAATTTTGTAAACGAATGGTGTTTGCTCGCTTTTTTTGCTTCTTCCATGATCAATGATACATTTCCACGGTAATCAACAATTCGTAATCGTTCATTAAAATAATCAAAGTAGAACTGCGCCTCATAATGACTAGCTTTCATTACCTTTAATTCATATCGTTCTTTCATGATGTAAGCTCCTTATCGTTAATCAGTTTCTTTCATTATATTATATTTATTTAGTTTATATTGGAGTGTTTGGCGAGGAATATCAAGGATTTTAGCAGCTTGCGCAATTTTTCCGTCACTTTCATTTAAAGCATGCTCTATCAATTTCTTTTCTGTTTTCTCTAGATATAAACGAAGTGGACGTTTACCAGATTGCTCTTTGGGAGAAATTGAGGATTCTCTTAGCGCTAGTGGTACATTGGACATTGAAATTCGGTCACCATCGGTCATATTTACGGCATACTCGATAACATGCTCTAATTCACGGACATTGCCGAGCCAATTATGAGATTCCAATAACGCTAGAACATCGTCATCCATTGCACTAATTAGTTTGTTGTATTTGTAGTTATACTTTTTAATAAAATGATCTATTAGTAGAGGTATATCTTTTTTTCGTTGTCGTAATGGAGGAATTTCTATAAAAAACACATTTAATCGATAAAATAAATCTGAACGCAGCATATTATTTTCGATGCATTTTAAAGGATGTTCATTCATAGCAACGATAACCCTAACATCTATCACGTAGCTATTTGTACCTCCAACTCTCCGAATTACTCCATCTTCGAGAACACGAAGAAGCTTGGCCTGAATCTCTAACGGCATTGAATTGATTTCATCGAGAAACAATGTTCCCCCATGTGCTAGTTCAAACAAACCCGGTCGATCAATTGCACCCGTAAAACTTCCTTTCTTTGTTCCAAATAATATACTTTCTAGCAAAGAAGATGGCAATGCTGCACAGTTTTGAGCAATAAACGGTTCATCTTTACGAGAAGAGCCATTATGAATAGATTGTACGACAAGCTCCTTTCCCGTCCCGGTCTCACCGAATACTAAAACAGGTGCTGAGGATTGAGCTGCTTTTTCTGCGTGTATTTTAACCTTTTCCATTTTTTCACACGATGTAATAATATCATTTAACACATACTTTGCACCAGACATTGAGATCGGCTTATTCGTTTTTTTATCTACTTTTTGTTGTAGATCAATAAGCTTTTGTGAAAGTTGCTTAACTGTTGTTAGATCCTTCGCGATCTCAACCGCACCAATTATTTGCTCCCCTGCTCTAATTGGTAAAGTCGTATTCACTGTATCAATAAGTTGCCCTTTACTGTTTTTATATGTTTGTGGCTGTTGAAAAATTGGTTTACCTGTTTCCATTACCTTAAGAAGTGTACTAGTTTCACGAACTAAAGAAGGAAATACATCGAGGACATGTTTTCCAAGTACTTCGTCTATCCCTACTCCATCATGTTTCGCTGCTACTTCATTGTAAAAAATCGTCACACCTTCAGAATTTACAACATGAATGGCTTCATCAAGACTGCTTAAAATAGCCTCCAGCATCTGCTTTGTTTCAAAAGGTTTCAGAAACAACTGTAACACCTCACTTCCACGGTCGAAAAATTTTTAGAGTTTAACTTACTACATTGTATTCGTTCTAAAATTGTTTTATTAAAATTGTTTTTATCCCTCTGGAAAATGGATCACAGCAAGTATACTTCTGATAACCTACTTGAAAAAATGACAACCATTACATTTTCTTTCGTATAACAAAAAACGCATGGGAATTCATTTTGAATGCTTCCCATGCGTTTTGCTATGCAAATTTCTTTTTCAAGAGACTGTTACCCATCAAATCGCCGCAAATATGTTTTTATTTATAAATAATATCATCTTTTAAAGATGCCACTTTAGATAAAGCTGTATCAATATCCGCCTCGCTTACACCAAAGTGCGCTAACGCATCATGAAGATGCTTAACGATAGCGCTAAAATGCTCAGGTTGCAAATTCATTCCCTCGTGTGCTTTGGCCATTGAAGCGCCTGAATATTGATTAGGACCACCTAAAGCAAAGCTGATAAATTTTGTTTGATGATCTCGCTGTTTTGCCATATCGGTATTTTCAAAGAAATGATTTACAGTCGGATCCTTTAACACCAACTCATCGTAAAAATAATCAACTACTTTTCCTATTGCTTCTTTTCCGCCAACTTTTTCGTATAATGTTTGTTCTGACATATAAAGTTCCTCCTCCTATTTAATACACATAACGTATTATTAGGTAAAGAAACCGTTAATATTCTGGAGTTGATTTGTCAATTTATTGTAATTAATATCGCTGTTTTATCATCTTTATGAAGAGGTTTGGCACTGATTTTTGACTTTTCCTCTTCATTTGCCTTATGAAGAGGTTTGGCAATGCTTTTAGACTTAAGTTTCCTCTTCATTTGCCTTATGAAGAGGTTTGGCACTGATTTTGGACTTGTGTTTCCTCTTCATTTGCCTTATGAAGGGGTTTGGCACTACTTTTGGACTTGTCTTTCCTCTTCATTTGCCTTATGAAGAGGTTTGGCGATGCTTTTAGACTTAAGTTTCCTCTTCATCGGCCTTATGAAGGGGTTTGGCGATGCTTTTAGACTTGAGTTTCCTCTTCATTTGCCTTATGAAGAGGTTTGGCAATGATTTTGCGATCAACTTTCCTCTTCATCTGCCTTATGAAGAGGTTTGGCAATGATTTTGGACTTGTCTTTCCTCTTCATTTGCCTTATGAAGGGGTTTGGCACTACTTTTGGACTTGTCTTTCCTCTTCATTTGCCTTATGAAGAGGTTTGGCGATGCTTTTAGACTTAAGTTTCCTCTTCATTTGCCTTATGAAGGGGTTTGGCAATGCTTTTAGACTTAAGTTTCCTCTTCATTTGCCTTATGAAGGGGTTTGGCACTGATTTTAGACTTGTGTTTCCTCTTCATTTGCCTTATGAAGAGGTTTGGCGATGCTTTTAGACTTGAGTTTCCTCTTCATTTGCCTTATGAAGAGGTTTGGCGATGCTTTTAGACTTAAGTTTCCTCTTCATCTGCCTTATGAAGGGGTTTGGCGATGCTTTTAGACTTGAGTTTCCTCTTCATTTGTCTTATGAAGAGGTTTGGCACTGATTTTGCGATCACCTTTCCTCTTCATCTGCCTTATGAAGAAGTTTTCCACTGTTTTTTTGCGATCACCTTTCCTCTTCATCGGCTCGATGAAGAGGTTTGCCACTGATTTTGCGATCAACTTTCCTCTTCATCTGCCTTATGAAGAGGTTTAGCACTGATTTTGCGATCAACTTTCCTCTTCATCTGCCTTATGAAGAAGTTTTCCACTGATTTTGCGATCACCTTTCCTCTTTCATCGGCTCGATGAAGAGGTTTGCCACTGATTTTGCGATCAACTTTCCTCTTCATCGGTTGCTACCACAACCTTTTATTAACTGCCAACTAATTATTGATAAATACTGCCACCAGATTTTCGAAACTCTTGCGCCTTGTCCTCTAAACCTTTTTCAATTTCACTGTTTGTAGAGAAGTTATTTTCTTTAGAATAATTGCGAATATCGTGTGAAATCCTCATTGAACAAAACTTTGGCCCACACATTGAACAGAAATGCGCTGTTTTTGCTCCTTCTGCAGGTAATGTTTCATCATGATATTCAATTGCACGCTCAGGGTCAAGTGATAAATTGAATTGATCTCTCCATCTAAACTCAAACCTGGCTTTGGATAATGCATCATCACGCTTTTGTGCACCGGGATGGCCTTTTGCAAGATCAGCAGCGTGAGCAGCAATTTTATAAGTAATAACCCCTTCACGAACATCATTTTTATTGGGAAGTCCTAAATGCTCCTTTGGTGTTACATAGCATAACATTGCGGTGCCATACCACCCAATCATTGCTGCACCAATTGCCGACGTGATATGGTCATAACCCGGTGCGATATCTGTTGTAAGTGGGCCTAATGTATAAAAAGGAGCTTCCTGACAAGTTTCTAGCTGCTTATCCATATTTTCTTTTATTAAGTGCATCGGTACATGACCAGGACCCTCAACCATTACTTGCACATCATGTTCCCAAGCTATTTTTGTAAGCTCGCCAAGTGTGTCAAGTTCTGCAAATTGCGCTTCATCATTTGCATCAGCAATCGAACCTGGGCGCAGCCCATCACCAAGTGAAAAGGCAATATCATATGTTTTCATAATTTCGCAAATCTCTTCAAAATGCGTGTATAAGAAATTTTCTTGATGATGATATAAGCACCATTGCGCCATAATCGATCCGCCTCTTGAAACAATTCCAGTAACCCGATTTGCTGTAAGCGGAATATATCGTAGTCGCACACCAGCGTGAATTGTGAAATAATCAACACCCTGCTCAGCTTGTTCAATAAGAGTATCTCGATAAACTTCCCATGTTAAGTTTTCCGCTACTCCATCTACTTTTTCAAGAGCTTGGTATAACGGTACTGTTCCAACTGGTACAGGTGAATTGCGGATAATCCACTCGCGTGTAGTGTGGATGTTTTTACCAGTAGATAAATCCATAATAGTATCTGCTCCCCAACGAGTAGCCCATGTCATCTTTTCTACTTCCTCTTCAATCGATGAAGAAACCGCTGAATTCCCAATGTTAGCATTAATCTTCACATGAAAATTTCGGCCAATAATCATCGGTTCAATTTCAGGATGATTAATATTGGATGGAATTATAGCACGACCCTTTGCAACCTCGTCTCTTACGAAATCAGCTGACAAATTTTCACGGATGGCAATGAATTCCATCTCAGGAGTGATGATACCTTTCTTCGCATAATGAAGTTGGGTGACATTCTGGCCATTTTTAGCACGAAGAGGTTTACGAGATAAACCAGGAAAAGTTACAACATTCACATGCTTGGAAGGATCTTTGATTCCATTATCCTCAGGCTTAATCATACGCCCTTCATATTCTTCTACGTTACCACGTTCATGGATCCATGAACTGCGAATAGCTGGAAGTCCTTTTTGAATATCCACCTTATAAGTTGCATCCGTATAAGGTCCACTCGTATCATAAACGGTTACAGGTGGATTTGGTTCTTCACCAACTGTGCTAGATGTCGGGCTCAACTCAATTTCACGCATTGGAACACGAATGTCTGGTCGTGAACCCTCTACATAAACCTTCTTACTACCTGGGAAACTTGATTGAATAGTGATACTTTCTTGATTCAAAGACGATGTGCTCATAAAAAAATCTCTCCTTTTTATTTTGTAAAAAGACGAGATCTGACGGCAAGCAAAGGGAGAAGTACAAAAAAAGCCGGGATCCAACTATGTTGGATGGACCCGGCTTTAATATGTAGAAGTAGTTATTTTACAAATATAAAAATCTAACTTCCCCACGCTGGTATGATCCAGATCAGGTCCGAAGGGTCAAGAAACTTCATTGTGTTTCTCTCTCAGCCCAACTCATTGGACACCCCTAGTTAATGCTATTAAATTAACAATTTAAATTATATAAGTTACTTTGGTAAATATCAACAATTTTTTAAATATTAATACAAAAGCACCACTTAACAAACTGTTAGTGATGCCTTATTATCCTAGTCTATTCCGTTGTGTCTATTGTTGACCCTTTTACAGTTTCAACGTTTTCCTGGTTTGATTCTTTGTGATCAGTCGAGGTATCTTCATTAGAATTTCCAGGTTCATAGGTATCCTTGCTATTTCCAAAGTTATTGACATTACCTCTTGATACAAAGCTCTCCAACATGGCCTTGACATCCATACCTGTTGTTTCCTTTAAACTCTCTTGTATACCCACCATTGTCTTAGTCACATTATTCGTAATTTTCGTAGCGCCTCCAGACTCTGAACCGCCCATATCAATTACTTTCATTCCTTCAATTTTTGATAATGGAAGCGCAACCTCACGAGCATATTTTGGCAGCATATCAATAAACATTTCAAGAATCGCTGCCTGACCGTATTTTTCCATCGCTTCAGCCATTAACTGCTTTGCCTCCGCTTCGGCAAGACCACGTTCACGAATAACAGCCGCCTCAGCAAGACCCTTCTGCTTTTCGATGAGTGCTTTCGTTTCACCATCAATTCTTGCCTTATCAGCCTCTGCCTCAGCTTTGGCTTTAATGTCATATGCATTAGCATCTGCTTGTGTTTTACGTCGCTTTTGTTCTTCAAGCTCTAATTCAACCTGACGCTGCCGCTCGATAAACTGAATTTTCATTTCTTCTTCCTTCACTTGTTGAGCAAGTCGAGCCTTCTCCAATTCGTAGGATTGCTCTGATTTTGCGCGAGCTCTTTCAGTTTCTTCTTTAATTTGCGCTTCTTTAATATCTCGCTCCTTTTTTGATTGAGCAATGGCTGTCAATCGTTTATTCTCTTCATCCTGTGCCTCTTGATCATTCTTTGCTTTGTACATTCGTGTTTCTTTTTCAGCATCTGATTCAGCCATTTCTGCTTTTTTGCGGATCTCAGCAATCCGCGGCCGCCCTAAATTGTCAAGATAGCCATTTTCTTCATCAGCATCACGCAAATCATCTAAACCAAAAGAAGTGATTTTAAAGCCCATATTATCTAATTCCTTTTGCGCAATATCTTGCACTTGTTGATTAAATGATTCTCGATCATTATTAATCTCTTCAACTGTTAATTTTGATAAGATTGCGCGAAGATTTGTGCCTAGAACCTTTGACACCTCATCCTCAATTTCATTTTGTTTTTTTCCTAAAAATTGTTCTGCATAATTTGCAATTCCTATTAAACTATCAGCAATTTTTACGGATGTAACAGCATCGGCAACAACGGGAACACCTTGTGAAGTGTACACTTTGGGAGTTGTTAATTTGATTTGAAAGGAGTTTAAATCAATTGGAGTACATGTTTGAAATAGCTTCAGTCGCACACCGCCACCGCGAATAATTTTTAAGCTACGACCATTTTCATCTTCAAAAATCCGAGGGTCTTGATCAGGATTTCCTAGTTTCGGTCCAGTAATGATTAACGCTTGATTGGAGCTAGCTGTTTTATATCTTTTTTTAAAAACAATAAAACCAATCGCTCCGCCAACAATTAAAATAAGCAGTAAAATTCCAACTAAGATCAGCCATATGAGGTTTAACATAGTAAGCACCACTCCTAAGTTAGATTTGAGCAAAATGTATAGAATAGTTCTATCACCCATTGCCCTTTGACAATACTTACGAAGTAAAATCGAAAAAGTTTCACACGACCGTATAATAACAGGATTTTTCTTACAATTAAACGACTTACTGAAAAATAGTACTTTTTTAACAGTCCATCCAAACGACATTTTAACAATGGAAAACCGTAATCTTGGCTATAATGGTACCATCTCAGTTTACAATTTTTTCAGTTGAAACCTATTTAAAGTTTTTACCGTATAATAGAGGTAGTAAATAATTATGGGAGACGATTGATATGAAATCCATCTTAAAATTTATTTTCCGTGGGTTTATAGCTACAAATATAACAATCCTTACCGGAGCAACCGCTTGGTTTGGTTTTGAGCAATCATTTTTAATCTCGATTGGATTGGGCGCTTTAGCTGGGATTACCACGCAATATATGTTAAAATGGCGCGATCAAAATGCGACAATTAAACAAAATCAGCTAACTAAAAAAGAATATAAGTATATCCAGCAAAACTTAAAAGAGGCAAGTACTAAAATAAAACGATTTAATAAAGCGCTTTTAGGTATTCGTTCCATTAGTGCTGTCAAGAAAATGGCCAAGCTCCAACGAATGGTCTACCAAATTTATCAAATCGTCAAAAAAGAACCGAAACGATTTTTTCAAGCTGACCGTTTTTTCTTTTACCATTTAGATACAATTGTTGAGTTGTCAGAACGATATATTCTACTCGTTAAACAGCCTGTTAACGACCCTATCATACGTGAATCATTAAAGGAAACAGAACAAACTCTAGATAAATTGGTTCAGTCACTCGAAACAGATTTGCTTAATGTCTTAGCAAATGATATTCATACCTTAAAAATGGGACTAGATGTTGCTAAACAAACCTTTAAACAAGAACAACCACTATTGCCAAATGAAAGGATTAACAAGAGATGAATAACGTTCCAAAGTCTAGCCATTTAAATGTCAATGATTCACTAGCCTCCCTTCAAACTGAATCATTGCCTGAGGCTGACTATCAAAAAGTTATCGATCTAGTAACCCAACTGAATATCGCCGATCCGCTCACTATTCTTGAATTTGGAACTGCCGCTCAAGAAAAACTAGCACTTTTTTCTCAAAGAATCATTGACCATATTCGAAAAAAAGACTCAGGAGCCCTTAATAGGATATTAAATGAGCTCATTCAAAAGTTAGAGCTTGTTAATCCAGATGACCTTCAACCACCTAAAAAGAAATATTTTAAAGTTTCATTTTTTTTTAAGAAGAGCAGTACTTTCAATGAAGTTTCTTCAAAATACCAGAAACTCGGCGCACAAATAGACAGGATTTCAGCACATTTAAATTATCAAATCAAAACGCTACAAGAAGATAACGAATTGTTAGAGCTTTTATATCAGCAAAACAACGAGTATCTTGCTGAACTCAACAATTATATTTCTGCTGGTGAAATGATCCTAAATCGTCTTTGCGCTACAAAAGTTGATAAGCTAGAAATGACTGAGCATTCTAAAAGCGAATGGTTCAATCAACAGGAGATAAAAGACTTGGAGGAGTATGTACAGCTGCTTGAAAAACGTCTTCATGATTTAATGGTAAGTAGACTATTATCTCTCCAAAATAGACCACAGCTGCGCTTATTAATAAATACGAATACCGCATTAATGGAAAGTATCCAATCAGCCATTCTGACATCGATCCCTGTATGGCGAAATCAAATTGCTGGTTCACTGACAATGTTAAGGCAAAAAAAAGCGATCGAAACGAAGAATCAAATGCTAATAGTAGATAAAACAGCAGAGAAAAATGGACAAGTTCTTACATCTTTAAATCAAACTCAAACGACCATAATTCAGTCTTCATTAGAAACGTTACGGCTAGAGCAAGATCATATCACTAAGCGCCAACAAACAGAACAGAACTTTATCAATATGGGTTTAGAATTAAAAAAATTATTGCCACCGGGTGAACCAAAGCTATAGTAGTGTCAGGGAATATGCTAATTAATCAGAAATTGAAAAACACATCGTTACGAAGAAAATTCTAGCGTACGATGTGTTTTTTTCTCAAGTTTAGAACAAGCAAATCCATTTGAAAAATCAAAATTAGTATCATTACGATGAAATTTTATATGATTTACTTCTAAAAGAACGAATATTCCCTGCGATAATTCCGAATAAAATGAGAAACACGCCACCCCATTGAATGATACCTACACTCTCTGCTAAAACAAGTGATGACAGCAAGACCGCAACAGGCAATTCTGCTGCTGATAAGATCGCACCTAAACCGGCACCAACATGGGGCATACCAAACGAAAATAAAATGGGTGGCAACACTACTCCAAATATAGCCAAGAATAATCCGTACGGTGCTATCGCTTGTAAATCTACAGAATCAAACAAAAATGTCGGTGGAAACAACACTAAAACCACTAAAGCAGCACCCGTTGAAAAAAGTGTACTTCTTTGGATAGACGGTACATTTCTACCTACTGAACTACTAACGAAAATATATGTAGAAAAGCTAATGGCTGCAAGTAAACCCCAAATTAAACCATGCCACGTTAAATTTAGTCCATCTTTAGCAAACCATCCAGCCGCAATAACTGAACCGATCAGACAAATAAGGATTGAAAAAACCTTCTCTTTAGACGGTCGTATTTTATAAACTATCCATTCAAGAAATGACCCAACCCAAATAAATTGAAATAAAAAAATAATGGCTAATGATGCCTCAAGCGACTGTAAAGATTTATAGTAGAAAATGCCCGTCAATCCCATCGGAATACCTGATGCCATTAATCGCAACATCTCACTAGTTTTCAGCTTTTTCTTTTTCGAAAATAGAAATACCAACCATAATAGTACTGATCCAAACAAAAATTGACTTCCTGAAACTATTTGTGTCGAAAGTCCAGCAGCATAAGCTAATTTTACAAACGTTGATAACACGCCAAAGCAGCATCCTCCAAGAAAAACGGTATATGCATATCTTCTTTTTTTCAAAATGAATCTTCCTTTCTGCTATCCTCGAACAACATAATCATTCAAATCTAAATTCTATATGTATTGACACACAAAAAAACCACACTATTGTTTAAACAATAGTGTGGCGAAAATAGAGCAAACTCTAGAAAAATCCACGATCCTTTACAGGTTTTAGTATTTATTCTAGTAGATAACTTGGCACTTCATTTTTACAATTCAGTAATCCATTCAAAAGGATCTGGTTCTATACCGTATTGGATCCCGGTTATAACTCGGTATATTTCCTTAGCCAGATCTCCGGTTTTGAAATCATTAATCACTATGTTATTTCCATCCCAATTTAGTTCACCCACTGGTGAAATAACTGCAGCTGTTCCCGTTCCGAATACTTCTTCTAATTGTCCGACATGGTATGCTTTATATACATCCTCAATTGAAATCGATTCTTCACGAACAGGAATATCCCAACTCTTTAACAGCTGGATAACGGATTCTCTAGTAATCCCGCCAAGAATACTTCCGTTTAATTTAGGTGTCACTACCTCACCATTTATCTTAAAAAAGATGTTCATACTGCCAACTTCTTCAACATACTTCTTTTCAAACGCATCTAACCATAAAACTTGGTCATAGCCTAACTTTGATGCTTTTGCTTGTGCGTATAAGCTTGCCGCATAATTTCCTGCAACCTTAGCTAAACCTACACCGCCCTTTACTGAGCGAACATACTCTGTTTCTACATAAATTTTTACAGGGTTAAGTTGACCTGAATAATAAGCACCTACTGGTGTCAGGATCACTAGGAACTTGTAACTGCTTGATGGTTTAACACCCAGGTAGTTGTCCGTTGCAATGATAAACGGTCGAATATATAAGGCGGTTCCTTCTGCATTAGGAATCCATTCTTTTTCTAGCTCAACCAATTGCTTGATAGAATTCAAAACTAATTCTTCATCTAGTTTTGGAATACACATGCGTTCACAAGACATATTTAGACGTTGAATATTTCGTTCAGGTCTAAATAATTGAATACGGTTATCAGGCGTTCTATATGCTTTAAGTCCTTCAAATACGGCTTGACCATAGTGCAATACGGAAACTGAAGGATCTAATTTTAATGGTTCATAAGGAACGATTTTAGGACTATGCCATCCTTTTCCTGTTTCGTAATCCATAACAAACATATAATCTGTAAAATATTTACCAAATCCTAATGAAGTTGGATCTGGCTTTTGTTTTTTAGTAGTAGTTTTGATTAGTTCTACAAGTTGATTCACAACTAATACATCCCTTTCGACTTTAAAATACATCAATTTTCAATTAATTATAACAGTTCTGCAAACTTTTTTCTCGTTTTTTTTAATTACAAAATATTTTTTCTTATAAAAATATTTTGACCTGTGCTAGTCAATATCCTTATTATTTTTCCCTTTGACAAAACGATAGGATAAATAGGCAATATACAGCGGTGTTGCAATGTATATTAAATAAGGAAATCTACCATATGTACCTTTGTATATTAAGTAAAGTAGACAGCCTAAAAAGATTGTAACAATGGTCCCATACTTAGGGAGTGGCACTTCCTTCAAGCTTGGTATTCTTAACTTACTAACCATTAAAAAGCATAATGCAGTAAAAACCACAGTTGTAATTATATTAGGTATTAGATCCCCAAATAGAGTGAGTAATGCTAAAATACCACCAGCCGCTGTAATTGGAACTCCAATAAAATAACTCAAAGATGTTTTATTGGAGCTAATATTAAATCTTGCCAATCGATAAGCACCAAACAAAGGAAATAAACCAGCTACGACAAAGCCAAGGACTCCAAACTGAAAAAAGTACGTATAATAAACTAAAAATGAAGGCGCGATTCCAAATGTAACGATATCTGCTAAAGAATCAAGCTCTTTCCCTAAAGAACTATCTGCCTTTAACATTCTAGCCAACCTGCCATCCATACTGTCTAACATCATCCCAATTAGGATTAATATGGCTGCGTTCTTAAATTCTCCGCTAGCTGCAAAGCCAATTGACAGAAATCCACAGTATAGATTTCCTAATGTGAACATATTTGGTATCGCCTTCGTAAATCGCATAAATACTTCCTCCGCATTCCGTCACTTTTCTTAGTAAAAAATATCTCAATAGGATTATTATAACATTTCAGTTTCACATTATCATATTTTGGATACCTACTACTAGTAGCTACTGAAAAGTGCAAGAAATTACCCTACGAAAAAATACATAAGCTGTCAAGAATATAAAAGAAGGCTTGCACTTGCCTGCAATAGAATGTCTAAGCCTATTGTCAACACAAGAGTTGCCTTCCTTCAACTAACTGCCATACATTCAAAATCCCTACTCAGAAAAATGTTTTTACCATCTCTTCTTGATGATTACACTCATTACATCGATATTCGATCTCAAGAGAGTACTCGGTTGCTTTGTGTAAAGTTTCTTTTCTACACTGCTCGCAATATCTTTTTTGATATGCTTCTTTCACCTAATCACCACCAACTATTTTTTTAAAGTTTTCCCAAAATCAGTTTAATTATCTATTAGTTAAATCTTCCCAGAATATATTTATTTTGACGACATGGAGCACTTATCTTTCATTAAGTTGTTTTATTGTGCACACGAATATGTATGTAATTGAACAGAAATAAAATTTAGCCTAATAAAAACTGCACCCCAATTTGTTCGTTATACAACAAACAATAGGGTACAGTTCAATTTTTTTAGGTTCTTATATGACTTAGTGACATAAATTTTGGGTTATATGAGAAAATATGATGATTAATAATGAGTTCATTACCAAACTACTTATGATTATATAATATACTCAAAAACTATTTTGTTTTCTTAAAACGAATATAAAAAGCCGTACCTTCTTGAGATGTTTGAATATCGATATCTGCATTATGTCGCGCTGCAACACTATAACACACCGCTAATCCCATACCTGTTCCTTTATCTTTTGTAGTAAAGAATGGGGTTCCAATTTTTTCAAGTACCTCTGGCTCAATCCCATTGCCTTGGTCCTTTATTTCTAATACAACAGCATCCTGCTCATCGTACGTTTTAATCATTAATTCTCCACCAATGGACATCGCTTCAATTCCATTTAGTGCGATATTTAAAACCATTTGCCTTATTTCTTTTTCGTCTAAATAAATTTCAGGACAATCTGTTAACTGCAGCAGAACGATTTTATTAGAAAGCAATGCTTCTGCTTGGATCAAAGGGAATAAAGCTTCTATAATCTTATTTATACATTGCAACTTCAAATCGGACTTTTTATTTTTTGCTAAGGTTAGAAACTCGCTAATAATATCGTTGGCACGATTTAACTCTGAGAGCATTAAATCGACATACTCGATTTGCGACTCGTCCTTAGACTTGGCAATTTGCAAAAATCCGCTGACTGTTGTCATTGGGTTTCTAACTTCATGAGCAATCCCTGCAGCCATTTCCCCTATTAAGTTCAAGCGATCAAGCCTGGCTATTTCTTTTTCTAATTGTTCTCGGTCAGTAATGTCTGTGATAACACTAATGACGCATTGTTCCCCATGAATTTCAGCTGCTTCTGTCGATAACAGTCCATCGCGCCATGAGCCACTCTTCGTTATATAACGAATTCTTGCATTCCGAATGCTTTCATGCAAATCCAAATTTTGTTGGGGTACTTTTTCAAAGATTGAACATGACGAAATTTGTAATAAATCAACTGTTTGATTAATTACCTCATCATGTTCATAGCCTGTATACCTTAACCAGCTTTCATTTGCATCGATAAAACGCCCGTCCTTTAGTGAGCGAATCGCCATTAAACTAGGACTTGCTATAAATATTTTCTGAAAACGTTCATGCGATAGCTGTAGGTTTTTATTTGCCATTACAAGCTTTTTTGTTTTTTCCTTAACAATGCCCTCAAGATTATGGTTATGTTGTTTGAGTTGATCTTCCATCTGTTTACGCTCAGTAATATCGCGGATAAAAATAACATATACACGTTGATGGTCAACAGTAGCGTCTCCAAGTTGGACATCCGCCCAAAATGTTGTTTTATTTTGTCGAACCGCTGTTACCTCAAATGTTTTACCTTTACAAATTTTTAATTTTTTTGGATTAGCAATCTGATCCATTACAACGTTTGGTAGTAAGTTGTCAACATGTATCCCTACTACTTCTTTTTGAGAATAGCCAAACATATCTTCAATAGTTGTGTTTGCCGTTGTAATAGCACCATATTGATCGATTGTTAAGATGGTATCGATTGTAATATCTCCAGCTACCCGTGCTAAAGCTTCTGCCTTTCGCAATTCAGTTGTTGTTTTGACTAATTGGTTATTAATATGCTCAAGCTCAATCGAGCGCTGTATCAGCGCCTCACTTTGTCTATTAATTTGTTGCTGGTATTGATACATGGTTACAAACGCATGTACCTTGCTTTTCAATATTTCAGCGTTGAAGGGCTTAAATATATAATCAACAGCACCCACCGAATACCCTTGATTTACATTTTCCGTTGCTTGACTTATTGCTGTAATAAAAATGATCGGGATATGGCGTGAATTTTCACGTTGCTTGATGAGCTTAGCAGTTTCAAAACCATTAATCCCTGGCATTTGAACGTCAAGTAATATAACTGCAAAGTCATCCTTTAATACACATTTTAAAGCTTCCTCCCCACAATTGGCTGTAATTAAATTATAGGCTGGCGATGCTAATACTGCTTTTAAAGTTAATAGATTTTCTGGACGATCATCTACCAGTAAAATGTTTATTTTCTCATTACTTTCCATCATATACTCCCAAGTAATCATATTTATAACCTACTTAACTTTTTTGTAAATTTTCTCATCTGAATCAACTTCTTCATATCTGTTTGCTAAAGGGGTAAACGTGATAACCTCTTTATTACCTAACGCAAGATAACCGTTCGTCGTTAAACTATCATAAAACAATCGATGAACACGATTTTGTAATATCTGATTAAAATAGATTAAAACATTTCTACATATGATAATGTGAAATTCATTAAAAGAATGATCTGTAGCTAAGTTGTGATGACCAAATATAATATTTTCTTTTAAAAAAGAATGAAACGCAACATGATCATAGCTAGCAGAATAGTACTTTGAAAATTCCTTTTCTCCTCCAGCTTGATGATAATTCCTTGTATAAACCTGCATCCGGTGAATAGGAAATTCCCCTTTTTCCGCTTTTCGTAATATATCCTCATTCATGTCTGTTGCATATATTTTTGCTTTGTCATATAAACCAGCTTCATAAAGTAAAATGGCCATTGAATATACTTCTTCTCCAGTAGAACAACCAGCATGCCAAATTCGAATAAACGGGTAGTTTTTTAAAGTAGGAATAATATTTAACCGGAAGTACTTAAAAAAACTAGGGTCTCTAAACATTTCAGTAACATTTATTGAAAAGTCACTTATAAGTTTTCCCATCAGCTGCTGGTCTCGAAGAACTTTCTCCTGTAAAGCAGATACTGAAGTTAATTTCTCAACCTTTACTCTATGGATAATTCTGCGTCTAATGGACGAAAAAGCATAATTTCTAAAATCAAATCCATAATATTTATATATACCTTCTAGCAAAAGGGCTATTTCGATATTTTCCAATTCATCATTTATATTCTCGTTGTCATTCAATACTGAAAGATATTGTTCTTTTATTTTTATCACCTTTCCCTATACAACCATACTCGAATTAAAGATAATAATTGTTCTAGATTTACAGGCTTGCTAATATAATCTGATGCACCAGCCTCTAAACATTTTTCCCTATCATTTTTCATTGCTTTTGCTGTTAAGGCGATGATTGGCAAATCTTTAAATCTATCTATTTGACGAATTTTTTTCATGGCTTCATAACCATCCATAATCGGCATCATGATGTCCATCAAAACAAGATCAAAGTCAGATTGACTATTCAAAATTTCGATTGCATCTTTTCCATTCTCAGCAAACTCTACAATCATTTTGTTTGTTTCTAGTGCAGTTGTTAAAGAAAAGATATTGCGCATATCGTCGTCAACTAATAATACCTTTCTCCCCGCTAGCAGCTCTTTAATATTTTTCAATTCATTGGCCTGACTGCTTTTCTCACCATGAGTGGTTAATTGTTCAGTACCTTCATTACCTACAGGTAACGTTTGATCCTCAACAGTAGCTGCTGCTTCGGCTATTAATAATTGATCTTCTACCTGTATTTCATACTCTGGTAAATAGAGTGTAAATGTGCTTCCTTTTCCTTCGACACTGCTTATCTCAATATATCCGCCTAACAGTTGGGCTAATTCTTTGCTTATTGATAATCCTAACCCTGTACCTCCATATTTACGGCTAGTTGTTCCATCTGCTTGATTAAATGCCTCAAAAATAATTTGCTGCTTTTCTTTAGAAATTCCGATACCAGTATCAGTAACTGAAATTGCCAACATTGATTTCTTGGATTGGTCACTTGTACTTAACTTGAAGTGCAGTGTTACTCTACCCTGGCTTGTAAATTTAAACGCATTAGATAATAAATTCTTTAAAATTTGTTTCAGTCTTTGAGCATCTGTGAAAAATACATATGGTAAGCTTTCATCTATTAAAATCTTGTACTCTAAACCTTTCTGCTTGGCAATCGGTGTAAATTGCTGTTCAACAAATTCTTGGATGTCAGTAAACAGAATCTCCTCTGGAAAAATTGGCATTTTACCTGATTCAATTTTAGATAAATCTAGAATATCATCAATTAAATATAATAGATCTTTACCAGACGAATGAATGGTGTTCGCATATTCCACTTGATTATCAGTTAGGTTTTTATCATTATTTTCCGCAAGCAACTGCGAAAGTATTAACATGCTATTAAGCGGCGTCCGCAATTCATGTGACATATTGGCCAAAAATTCAGTTTTATACTTCGAGCTAAGCTCAACAGTCTGATTTTTTTCTTCAAGAACGATTTTAACTTTTTCTAGTTCTTTTGTTTTTTCTTCTGAATTTTTATATTGCTCTTCTAATTGCTCATTAATCATTCTTAACTCTTCTTGTTGTTGTTGAAGCTCCTCGGACTGACTTTGCAATTCTTCAGTTAATGTTTGTGATTCAGCCAATAACTTTTCCATTTTCATATGAGCCATAATACTATTTAAACTTATACCAACGGTTCTAAACACAATTTCAAGAAACTGTTTATGGACAGGGTCAAACGCTTTAAACGATGCCATTTCAACAACTGCTATAACCTTACCCTCATATTCAACTGGCAATATTAATAAATGTGTTGGGGCACCCTGTCCAAGACCTGACTTTATATGAATATAATTGTCAGGTAATGAATCTACTAGTATCGTTTGGTTTTCAAGAGCTGCCTGACCTACTAAACCTTCGCCAAAGCGAATTGATTTCACATTAATATCAGTCTCAACACTAGCATATGACGCAATTTTAGTTAACTTCTCTTCTCGTTCATTCTTCATATAAAAGACGCCATAGCTTGCACCAACGATTGGCGTAAGTTTTGAAATAAATAGACGTGCAAAGTTTTGGATATCTTGTATACCTTGATACATGGTTGTTATTTCAGCCCAATTTGTCTTAATCCAATTCTCAGTCCGCATTTTTTCTTTTAAATCATTTTCTTCAGCCATATGCTCTTCGAGTGATTTTGCCATTTCATTATAGGCCCTAGCTATATCCATAAACTCATCATTTGTATCAATTTCAATACGTGGTATAGTGGCAGAGTTATTATCAGCAGCGCTATTTAGAATAGCATTTACTTTACGAATGCGTGTTGTAATCGTTTTAATAACCCATAGTGTGACTCCAATACCGATTACCAGGCACGTAGCAATCAGATATAAGAAACCATTTCTAGTAAAACTATACATCTCGTTTGACTGTATTAACGCTTCTTTCATAGCTTGTTCTTCAATTTCAATCAGTTGACCGTATGTACTGCCCAGCCCATCTCTAACATCTCGGTAATCATTAAGAAGTAGGTTAATGGCCTCTTCCTTTTTCCCTTCATTAACAAGCTGTACGATCCTAGCAAACGCTTCATTATACGATTTATTAAGATAATCCAGTTCAATGACTAGTTCACTACTTTTACCCTCCGTTACTGAGTTCTTTAATAATTCAACGGCGTTATTGGCAATTAATCGAGATCCTTCTATTATTTTAATTTCCCTGCTAATTGCCTTTTCATCTTCTAGCAGAATTAAGTCTCTTAACCTCTTGGCCGTATTAAAGGTTTCAACACGGAAAGTGTTAACATGGTTTACTCTTTCATAACGTTCCTTTACAATTTCATTCATAAACTTATTTTGTTCTTGCATCATATACATTACAAAAAATGCAATAATTATCATGCATGTTAAGATCGAACCAAATCCCACATAAAGCTTTGTTTTAAATTTCATTTTGCTTATCAGCCTGCCTTTATTTAAATAGAGGTAATTTTAAAAATATTTTGCCAATATATTACTACATTTTACTAGTAAATTCTACAATAATATGCATAAAATTTATTTCTTTTCCCCATTCTACCACGTATCTTTCTAAATGTTCTATTTATTAAAAAAAAAAATGACAATTTAATAAAAATTGTCATTTTTTAAAAAGCGCTGTCAGTATTTACTTTTTCATTTCCGGTTTGGAATTAGTTGTCTGCTTCTGTCTCATCATTATCATTAAATTTGTCTAACATGGTGATCGTATCTACGAGGTGGTTGTTAAATATTTGGCGCGCAACTTGTAAAAGTTCAATGATCATTGGATCTCTTAGTGAATATATGACGCGGTTACCATCCTTTGTACCCGTGACAATATTTTTAGCTCTTAATACCGTTAATTGTTGAGAAACAGCCGAGCCTTCACTTCCGACTAAACTTTGAATTTCATTTACGTTTTTATCGCCCTCTGCTAGCAATTCAAGAATCCTAATCCGTAATGGATGTGAAAGCGCCTTAAAAAATTCAGCTTTAAACTGTTGCAATTCTAAATTCATTCTTTCCACCTCATTTATTAATCCCACTTTTAAGACATAAGTACATTTTCTTTATTGTGTTGAGATGTGTCTTTTGATGCTGAGAGTGCTGCACATTCCCTAAATGCAAAATGTTTACAACCTAAACATTTATCTTTATTTAAATGCGTTAACGCATAATTAATTGCCTCACCTGTATGTTCAAAAAAGTGTTGTTCCCCAATAAGATCATAGAGCCCCGTTTTTTGTAATACGCTTTTAGGTTGAGACTTTATACCTGAAATTAACACGACACCATGTTTTGAAAAGTTCTTCACGACACTTGTTAAGTTGGCTTCACCCGTTGAATCCATAAAAGGAACTCTTCCCATCCTTAATAATAAAACACGAGGCTTGTAATTGATCGTGCTCATAATGGTATGCCCAAACGTTGCAGCAACGCCGAAGAACAGCGGACCTTCGATATTATAAATACTAATTTGCGGACAATCATGTGTATCAGATACCATATGTGTTTCAACTTTTTCATGTTTGTTATTTCGGTTAGGTAGAGCCCTAGCCGTTACCATCAAATCACTCATGCGTTTTGTAAACAGTACAACCGCCAAAATTAGTCCCACTTCAACTGCAACTGTAAGGTTGACAAAAACGGTTAATAAAAATGTGACTACTAAAACCAATGAATCTTCAGTTTTAATTTTTAATACATGATAAAAGACATGACGTTCACTCATATTCCAAGCAACAACCATTAAGATAGGTGCCATACTTGCTAATGGTATATTGGACGCATATGGTGCAAATAAAATTAATATTAATAAAACCATGATACCATGAATAATACCAGAAAAAGGTGATACTGCTCCATTTTTTATGTTTGTTGCGGTTCTTGCGATTGCCCCTGTTGCCGGGATCCCACCAAAAAATGGAGTAATGATATTTGCAATTCCTTGACCAACAAGCTCCCGATTACTATTATGCTTGCTATTAGTCATGCCATCTGCAACGACTGCGGATAATAAAGATTCAATGGCACCAAGCATCGCAATGACAAAAGCGGGTCGAATGAGTTGTTGAATCTTTTCAAGTGTAATTTCAGGAAATTGAAAGCTAGGTAGATTACTAGGTATATTTCCATATGTTGAACCGATTGTTGCCACTTGAGCTGGATAGAATATATTCGCGATTATGGTTGAAAGTAATAAACCAATGAGCGGGCCAGGCACCTTCGGAAAAACTTTAGGTGTTATTATAATTGTTAATAAACAGATGGTAGCTGTGACGACACTATAAAGATTTATCGTATCAATATGGTCGATAATCTCAGTTATATTCGCTAAAAATGCTTCATGCTTTTCAATATCTGTAAGACCGAGAAAATTAGCAATTTGGCCTGTAAAGATTATAACTGCAATTCCAGCGGTAAAACCTATTGTTACAGGCCGAGGAATAAATTTAATTAATGACCCCAGCTTAAAAATCCCCATTAACAATAATATAATCCCTGCCATACATCCTGCAATTAATAGATTTTCATATCCATAGGTCATAACAACGCCTAATAATATAGGTATAAATGCACCAGTAGGTCCACCGATTTGATATCTTGAACCACCAAACAATGAAATTAAAATCCCCGCAATAATTGTCGTATAAATACCATATTCCGGCTTTACTCCGGAAGCAATCGCAAAGGCCATCCCTAATGGTATCGCAATTACCCCTACTACGAGTCCTGATAGAAGATCTTTTTGAAAACTTTGTAAAGAATAGCCTGAAAATCTCCCAGTAAACCTCAACTTCTTTAGCATGTACAACCCTTCTTCGTTTTGAATTATTTCTAAGTATATCTGAATATTTGAATATACTATTATATGAATTTATACCTATTTACTCGTAATGTCAAAATAATTTTCTAGTATGTTTCCGACAAAATTTGATGTTTAACATATTAAGATCTTCTAGTTTACATAATATATTTATAATAGACTTATGCCGTCGTTGCCCTCTAATTATTAGCGCTAAAAATTCTTTTGACATATTGCTGACACATTGAAGGAGTACAGTAACGATTGTAAGGCATTCAATGCCTTGCTACATAAAACTAAATCGGAGGATAATATTATGAAAAAGAAAAGCAAATTAATCGGGTATATGTTAACAGGGGCATTATCATTAGGTGTTATGGGGGCAACTGCATATCCTGCTTTTGCCGAGGAAAATGTCAATGAAACTCCACCTGCAGCAGTGGTTAAAGTTTTTAAGGGAATGGCCCTAAAAAATTTGGATGAAACTGCACAAGAAAAAATTCAGGCTATAATGGATGATACAAAAACTAAATTGGCGGACCTTGGTATAGCATTACCAACTAAAGGTTTGAAAATTGACAGATTTGCTAATTTAGATGAGACAACGAAAGAAAAAGCTCAAGCTATTCTTGAGTTGGTGAAAGACGGCAGTCTTGCTCGTGAAGATGCTCAAGCACAGTTATCGGAGCTTGGAATTGAGATGCCTAGTTTTTGGGGAGGGTTTGGGCATAAAAATAACCATTCTGACATCTTTGCTAATTTGGATGACGCGACGAAAGAAAAAGCTCAGGCTATTCTTGAATTGGTGAAAGACGGCAGTCTTGCTCGTGAAGATGCTCAAACACAATTATCGGAGCTTGGAATTGAGATGCCTGAGTTTAAAGGTGGGATTGAGCATAGAAATAACCGTTCTGACATCTTCGCCAATTTGGATGACGCAACGAAAGAAAAAGCTCAGGCTATTCTTGAATTGGTGAAAGACGGTAGTCTTGCTCATGAAGAGGCTCAAGCACAGCTATTGGAGCTTGGAATTGAGATGCCTAAGTTTAAAGGTGGACTTGAGCATAGAAATAACCGTTCTGACATCTTCGCCAATTTGGATGACGCAACGAAAGAAAAAGCTCAGGCTATTTTAGATCAGGTGAAAGACGGCAGTCTTACTCATGAAGAGGCTCAAACACAATTATCGGAGCTTGGAATTAAGATGCCTGAGTTTAAAGGTGGGATTGAGCATAGAAATAATTATTCTGACATCTTCGCTAATTTGAATGACGCAACGAAAGAAAAAGCTCAGGCTATTTTAAATCAAGCAAAATCCCAAATTGAAGCTCTAGTACAAAAATAATTAACTATATACGCAAAATCGATAAAACATATGAAAAAGCACACGATGCTATACACATCGTGTGCTTTTTCGCTGCAATAGGAGTTACTTATTTATTTAAATAGCCACCCTTGATTCTGACTACTTATCAGCTTTAGTTGCTTTTCCTGTCAGAATTACTTCCTGATTCTGACTACTTTTCGGCTTTTGCAACTGTTCCTGTCAAAATTCCTCGCTGGTTCTGACTCCTTTTCAGCTCTTGCGCCTTGTCCTGTCAGAATTCCTCCCTGATTCTGACTCCTTTTCGCCTTTTGCTCCTTTTCCTGTCAGAATTCCTCGCTGGTTCTGACTACTATTTGGCTTTTGCTCCTGTTCCTGTCAGAATCACCCCCTGATTCTGACTACTTTTCGGCTTGCGCTCCTGTTCCTGTCAGAATTCCTCCCTGATTCTGACTACTTTTTGGCTTTTGCGCCTTTTCCTGTCAGAATTCCACCCTGATTCTGACTACTTTTCAGCTCTAGCGTCTTTTCCTGTCAGAATCACACCCTAATTCTGACTACTTTTCGGCTTTTGCTG
The DNA here is from genome assembly GCF_900240995.1 of Bacillus sp. Marseille-P3661. Lineage (NCBI taxonomy): Bacteria > Bacillati > Bacillota > Bacilli > Caryophanales > Bacillaceae > Bacillus > Bacillus sp. Marseille-P3661. The sequence goes on along the minus strand of NZ_LT965958.1, from coordinate 140,666 downwards.
CTTTTCCTGTCAGAATCCCACCCTAATTCTGACTACTTTTCAGCTCTAGCGTCTTTTCCTGTCAGAATCACACCCTGATTCTGACTACTTTTCGGCTTTTACTCCTTTTTCTGTCAGAATTCCACCCTGGTTCTGACTACTTTTCGGCTTTTACTCCTTTTTCTGTCAGAATTCTACCCTGATTCTGACTACTTTTCAGCTTTTGCGCCTTTTTCTGTCAGAATCCCTCCCTGGTTCTGACTACTTTTCGGCTTCAACTCCTGTTCCTGTCAGAATTCCACCCCGATTCTGACTACTTTTCAGCTCTAGCGTCTTTTCCTGTCAGAATCACACCCTGATTCTGACTACTTTTCAGCTTTTGCGCCTTTTTCTGTCAGAATTCTACCCTGATTCTGACTACTTTCAGCTTTTGCGCCTTTTTCTGTCAGAATTCCACCCTAATTCTGACTCCTTTTCAGCTCTAGCGTCTTTTCCTGTCAGAATCACACCCTGATTCTGACTACTTTTCAGCTTTTGCGCCTTTTTCTGTCAGAATTCCACCCCGATTCTGACTACTTTTCGGCTTTTGCGCCCTTTTCTGTCAGAATTCCTCCCTGGTTCTGACTCCTTTTCGGCTTCAGCTCTTTTTCCTGTCGGTATCCCTCGCTGGTTCTGACTACTTTTCAACTTAATCAAAGGTTTTTGTCAGAATTCCTACCTGATTCTGGCTCCTTTTCGGTTTAATCAACGGTTTCTGTCATAGCCCTTTGCTAATTCTGACTACATTACAGCTGAATCTTCATTCATTCTCAAAACCCTTTGCTAATTCTGACTACTTTATCCACCGCACTATATCAACAAACTCCTGCCCAACAACACTATCCGAGTTTATTAAAACATTTGATGTTGGTTATCTTCAAACCCTTTTTCATCTGTTATGTAAGCATCTGTAATCGATACTTGTCTTGCTAAATCATCTAATGACAATTTTAAAGTGTCATCTAACATTTCCACTGGTACAATCTCTTTAAAATGTCTAACAAAATAGTATAAAGCCTTGTTAGTATCAAAATCTATTTCATACTCGTTTGAGTTATTGTTAATATGCTCGAAGAATTCGCTTGATAATGCTCTACAAGAATCTCGCAAATGAGGAAACACCTCATTTTTAGCTCTTTCATATAACTTTTCCACATCTGCAGGGTTACTTAAGATTATCGTTTTTTCACTCATTTGTAGAACTCCTTTTACATGTTATATAAAATAATTATCCCCCTTTGAGCAGATATTAATCTTATAAGCATTTTCATTCAGTTTGATTAATTGATTTTAGGAGGATTCTTGTAATGACGGTTGTTTCAAATATCAAAGGTTTACAACCTATTAATTATCTAAAATTCCGTAGGGATCCTTTACAATTTTTATTAAATACCTCTACCCTCGGTGATTTTGTTTGCCTTAACGCTACTAAACAAAGTAATTCCTATATTGTACATTCTCCTGATGCAGTGAAAGAGATTTTAACTGTTAATCATTCTAAATTTATTAAAGGAAATTCATCAAAAATTCTTGGCCAAACCCTCGGAAATGGCCTGCTGACTTCAGAAGGTAAAGAGCACCAAGAACAACGTAAAGTGATGCAGCCTGCATTCCAAAAACAATACATCAAGTCCTACGCAGAAACAGTGATTCATTTTACAGAAGATCTAATTGATACGTGGAAGGATGGCGAAGAACGATTTGTTAGTCAGGATATGCTTGAACTAACACTTCGTATTATTGTAAAAACTATGTTTGGTATAGACATAAAAAAGAAACTAACCACGATTACTAAAGCAGTGAATGATATTATTGAAAAAACAGCTCAATCGCTACTCATGCCCTTTCCAATACCCTCATCTATACCGACGATCAAAAATTACAACTATAAAAAAGGTATTGCTGTACTAGAAGAGCTTGTGGACGAATTACTTCGTTCAAATCAGAAAAAATCAAGCGAAACTACATTACTACAATTGCTGCAACGTGGGCATGAACGAATCACACGCGACGATTTACGAAATCAAATACTTACTATTGTAATAGCTGGACATGAAACAACTGCAAATGTGTTAACATGGATGTTATTATTATTAGCACAGCATCCTTCTGTTGAAACGCAAGTACATAATGAAATTAACAAAGTCATTTCAAATAGACTTCCACGATTCGAAGATATAAAAGAGCTTACCTATACGAATCAAGTATTTTCAGAGACGCTCCGCTTATATCCGCCAGCATGGATCTTACTTCGAGAGGCAGTTGAGGATGTTGAGATTATCGGAAAAAACTTTTCCAAACAAGATACTTTTTTAATAAGTCCTTATGTCATTCAGCGAAATCCTGCTTATTTTTATAATGCTGGATGTTTCCAACCAGAACGTTTTTCTACAAGTCAATTATCACTCATTAAGAACTACAGTTATTTTCCATTCGGCGCAGGTCCTCGTGGGTGTATTGGCAGTCAATTTGCAAGTATGGAATCCATTTTGATCATTGCGATGATAAATCAAAGGTTTGTATTAAAGCTTACAGACAATCCTAGAAAAATAACACCCGAACCTCTAGTGTCTTTACGAATCAAAAATGGACTGCAGCTAAAGATTCTAGCAAAATAATTCTATAACTAAACAACACGAAAAACCGACAAGTGCCTGGCACTTGTCGGTTTTTTATGCTCTATTTTGTTGTAGTTGATTTTCTTACTATTTTATTTGATTCCCTGCATGTTTCGATCGTCATATTTGTGACCGGTTTACACTGACATGCTAGCCGGTAGCCACGATTATACTCTTCGTCCGCTAATGCAGATTTTGACCAATTTCCGGCATCTGCTGTTTCACCGCTGCTTACCTTAATCTTACACAAGCCACAGCCACCGCCTTTACACCCTATAAAGATGCCTCCAAATTGACGTTGGGATGCATTAAGCAAAGTTTCAGATGGGTAACATGTTATTACTTTTTTGTTAATAATAACTTTAAAACTCTCCATTCTCCATCTCCTTAAAATATGGTATTAATAATGATCTATTATCAGCGTGGAAAGACTCAGGACCCAAAACTTTTTTTAAAATTAGACTTTGTTAAACGCGAATGTTGATTTCCGCTCCAATCAACACCTGATAGAAAATCAATATTTAGATTTAACACAGCCTAAAATTAAAAAGAAGTCTCTCATTCACTTGCATGTCAACGCTTTCAACAAGTTAAAAGAGAAACTTCAATGCAATAACAAGCTAGCTAGTTATTAAGAAAAAACAGACGTAAATCTTTCATTTAGTTCTCGTTCAAAATAGAAAATCGCTTTACCGATTGTATCTTCAGTCCATGTAATTGTTGGGGAATCAGGATACGTGATATAACCCCCACAGAACACTTCATTCCTGTTTCCTGACGGGTCAAAGAAGTAAATAGTTGTACCTCTCGTAATGCCATGGCGGGTCGGTCCAGCATCTATCATAACATCATTTCTTGACATGATGTCTGCTGCATTACGTAACTCAACAAATTCATCTAACCAGAAGGCGACATGGTGTAATTTCCCTTCAGGACCTTTAATAACAGCAATATCATGGGCTGTATTTGTTTTGAACAACCATACAGCCAAGTTTTGTTCATTATTTTCGCCACCAACTAACCGTTCACTTGCATGAAAGTCAAATATATCGATAAATAATTTGACAGTTCCATCAACATCATCGCCTGAAACTAGTAAATGATCTAAACGTGTTGGGTGAATTCCTTTTAACCCCTCAGGCCACGGATCAGGATTTACTAGGGGTAAACCATTTCCAACTACTTCAATTTCATGATACAGTTCCATAACCTGACCAGTTGGCAGTTTAAAACGAACCGCTTCACCCTCTGCAATCCGAGTGCCTTTAGGAACACGCTCTGTTGTTATTCCATAATTATTCAATTTCTCTTCATATAAATCTAAATCAGAGGCAAATTCGCATTTGAACGCTAAATGTTCAAGTCCAGCACAATCCGATTTCTTTAAAATGACACTATGATGATCATGCTCATCCCAAGCTTTTAAATATACTTTATCTTCCTCACGGGCCGTCTCATGCAGACCTATTACATTTTTGTAATATTCTATTGACTTTTCCCAGTTTGGACAGCGCAGCTCTACTCTTCCCAATCTCATAATCGCCATTTCTAATTCCCCCTATAAACATTTATAATGTTCTGAATACAATTATAAGTTATTAGTTAGCTTGTTCTTAGCTATGGAAACTACTAATTTTTTTATAAAATTGAACAAAAACATACAGTATTTCGCACATTTCTTTCATTTCACTTCTCTAGTTGTTCACATAAATGTCAAAATTATCACAATCTAGGAAACAACTATATGTAGCGGCTATCTTGCTAAAAACTTATCCATTTACAAACACCAAAATAAAAAGGCCTTCTACGACAATCGTAAAAGGCCTTCTCGTTTTAATCATATTCACTTTCAAGTTCATACTTTTAATACGTTTTAAGAATTAAATTGAAGCTCACCTAATAGTATAAGTGTTTGAAGTGCGAGAAATAAAGAATAGCTTACCGTTGGCTGGCGTATATCCAAAGTCAATATATCTTTTATTTTTTCAATTCTGTATCGCAAGCCGCTAATTGACAATGCCATACTATGCGCAGTTTGATCTAAATTGCCACCATTTATAATATAGTGGTACAGTGTCTTGGTTAGATCCATACATTTTTTATGATCATAATCTAGGAGATCTTTCAATTCAAGATTCGCATATCTTTTAATGGCTTCCCTATCACCTGTTTGGATCAGTACACCAATAATACCAAGTTCATTAAAAGGAATGATCGGCTTATATTTTGTACATATTTTTAATGCTGCTAATGCTTCTTCATACTGCTGCTTAGCATGTTCGATCTTATTCGTAGATGTGCTAATACCTACATAAAAAATATGTTTAGGACTTATCTCCATGCAAAATGCTCGAATTTCATTAGCAAACTCATCTATTTTTTTATTGAGCTCCACTAACATATCATTAGCAATCATTAAAACTATCTGGTTCGATTTAAGGGTCAATATAACTTTCATTGCCATGTTTTTAAAGTATTGAGAAAGTCTATTGACAATGTTTCCTTTCCACTCCATTTGGGCTCGCACATTTTGCTCATCTTGTTTACTTGTATCCACTACAAGCGTTGTAAATGGTTTCAAAAAGTCTAAACCAACATAATCTCCAAGCTTTAATAGCTCTTGCTTACATAGATCACCCGCTAATATTTCTTCTAAAATATTACCACGTATTCGTTGCTCTGCCTCTAGTGCTGTACGTTCATTTAATAGATACATAGCACAGACAACGGACGCACGTTCAATAATCATTTTTTCTAACGTCGTAAATTCACCAACTGAACGAACGACAGAGCAGTAGCCGCTTATTTTTTGATTAAGTAGTATCGGTATCATTAACCGATAATGATTTGTACCTACATGTACAATGTGAGCTTTAAAATCTTTTTGATATTCAAGCTTAAGTTCATTAAAGTATTTCTTCTCCGTACCATTTAATTGTTTAATTTGTTCGTTGTATTTTTGTTCTTCTATCGCATTTAAACCCGCTGCAGCGATGAGATTGAATTGACGATCCTCTATTAACACAGGTATATCTAGTGCCTCAAGCAATACATTTGCGATCGATTGCAAATCATGGCCTTGGATGATTTCTCCGGTAAGGCGCTTATGAATTGTAAACGATTTTGTTAGATTATCTCGTTCTTCCTTTATCTTTTCATAGGCTAGTTCTAACTCTTTAATCATACTTGTTTCACTAAAGCTTGCTAAATCTTTGTCAACCTCTTCTTCCCATTCATCTGCAGATTTAGCGATCCACTTGCAAAAATGATCACCTTTCCCTTCACATTGCACTTCCTTAACTATGACAACCTTTCCTAAAATGGTTGAAAGGTAGCCACTTGCATAACCAACTGACGTAAAACACGTGGTTCCAGTATCAAGCCCAAACAGTTTTTTATTCTCATCAGCCTCATAGGAATGTTTCCATACACCCTCCATATAGAAATGATCTTGGTTACGATCAACTTCAAGTGTTTGGGTTTGAACATAGACATGTCCATTTTGCATATGCATTTTCGGACCTGCTAATAACATGTCTTCAATCGTAGGGTAGTTATTATTCAAAAATATTTGTGTAGCATCATGTACACCAAGACTCCATCCATAGCGAAGAAGAAACTGTTTCATTCTTTTCTTGCCAACCATTTCTATTAAATCTTTGCGCAGTAACCCCATGGCTGCGGTCGAAGTCATTAATACTCTCTGATTATCCATAAAGATCTTTCCATCTAATGGTAAAGTCACAAAAGCATCGCTGTTCGTATAAGAATGGTAATTACTCATTGGCTACATCACCTCATTTTAAGATCGCTTGCTTATAATGTAAGTTTTCTTAATGTGCTGCCTTTGTCATATAGCTCGATTTTCCATTCATGTGTTGATTTTATATCAATCGCCTTAGTTAGCCCTCCGGTAATAATGAAGTCCCCCTTATGAAGACATTTACCATGTGAGTTTAATTTGTCGGCCAACCAATTCAATGCATTAATCGGATGCTCCATAACTGATTTAGTTGAACCATCTTCAATTAATTGATCACCATTCCATACTTTCACGGTTAAATCTTTTGTAAAATCTGCAAAAGAAATGGCATCTTGTTCGTTAACTATAACGGCACCAATTGAATTATTATCAGCAATAATATCTGGGAGCTTAAATTGATAATGCTCATATCGACTATCAACTATTTCTGCTACTAAATAGATTCGATCAATCGCTTCTTCCCACTCCAAAATAGATAAAGAATGTGGGATATCTTTCTTGAGAATCACGGCCAGTTCTGGCTCCATTTTTGGATGAACCCATTTCTCCCAATGCTTATCTTGAACAGCATTAGTTATATGACGATCAAAAATATAACCATAACAAGGGGTTTCTATTCCCATTTGCTTTCTCATTGGTTCGCTTGTATAGCCAAGCTTATATCCTATTAGTTTCTCACCTTGCTGTTGGAATTGCTGGATGTAATGGTCAAGAATTTGATAACCGTCTTCTTCAGTTAATTTTGGATATTGAATAGTCCAGCGTGGAATTAGTTTTGACTGTTTCTCAGCTGCAATAAGTGCTGCAGCCAAATTTCCGAATACTTTTTGATCTCCTTCTTTTTTCATACACTGACATCCTCCCTATTCCTCAATGACTTTGGTTCTATGTATTTGTGAAAAAGATTACTAGTTTGCCCTATTCCATTGGCAACGCTTTCATTTTTTGACGTTATTAAAAGTAACTAGTTTCCACTTTTAATAACTCCTCTAATATCACTATATTAAACTACTGAATCAGATACAAGCCATTGTTTCTCTATAGAGGACAACCTGCAAATAATTTAATCAGTTCGGTGATTTTAATTTTACGAATATTAAACTGTAAATCCTTCTGATACACTACCTCTAAAACTTACAAAAAACAGGGCAAGTAACGAGCGCTTTTCGTATAAATATCAAAATATATCGTGACATAAAAAAATAGAACACCTCCATTGCGGGATGTTCTATTTTTCTCTAATCGACAAGCACACAGGCACTTGTCGATTTGGCCCTTTTGACTTAAATATTAAATTATTTCGTCATCCAATCTGGTTTATGAAAGCCTTGGAATTCTTCTTCAATTACCTTTTTAAATTCATCTGATTCTACTGCTTCTTTAATGTCTTTAACAAATTGTTCATCTTTGTTCTTTGTTAACACAACAACACGATTAATGATATTATCAGGTAACTTATCTCGTACTAGGGCTTTCGTTAAATCTAAACCTGCTGCTATTGCAAAGTTACCGTTAATGGCTGCTAAATCAACAGATTCAAGTGTTCTTGGCAATTGCGCTGCCTCAACTGGTTGAAACTTAAGCTCTTTCGGATTGCTAGTAATATCTTTTTCAGATGCTTTTAGCGGATCTATATCACTATTAAACTCAATTAAGCCATTATCCCTTAAAACTGTAAGACCACGAGCCAAATTGGTAGGATCGTTAGCTATAGCCACTGTACTGCCATTTTCAATCTCATCAAGTGTTTTATATTTATTAGAATAAACACCTATTGGCGCAGTAGGTACTGTGATTACACTTGTTAATTCCATATTATTTTCTTTTGCGAAGGCATTCATATAAACCTCATGCTGAAAAAGGTTTGCATCCAATGAACCATTATCAAGCGCCTTGTTAGGCTGAACATAATCGTTAAATTCTTTTATTGTTACAGTATATCCTTTTTTCTCAAGATATGGTTTCACACCAAGTTCTAGCATATCGCTATATGGAATCGTTCCACCCAGTACTAATTCTTTCTTTTCAGCTGCTGATTCACCCGTTGATGGTGCGCTGGATGATCCGCATGCTGCCAATGTACCCGCTAATAAAATTGAGATTAATAAATAAATAACTTTTTTCAAATGTATCACTCCTATTTTTTTTATCGTTTATTAACTTTCTTCGCAATAAAGTCGCCAAAATATTGAATAAATTGAACAAGGACAATTAATAGAATAACAGTTGTGAACATGACCGTATCATCATAACGATAGTACCCGTAACGTATTGCTAAATCACCGATACCGCCCCCGCCAATTGTTCCTGCCATCGCAGAGTATCCTATTAAACTAATCGCAGTAATCGTTAAACCTGTAATAAAGCCCGGTTTCGCTTCTGGTAATATAATGTGGCGTATAATCATCCAAGGTGATGCGCCAACTGCCACAGCTGCTTCAATAACCCCTTTATCTATTTCCCTAGCAGATGACTCTACAATTCTCGCATAAAAAGGAATTGCCGCGACCGATAAAGAAACAGATGCAGCCAATGGTCCAATTGTCGTTCCTAATAAAAACTGTGTAAAAGGTAATAAAAATACTAGCAAAATAATAAACGGAACAGAACGTATTAAGTTAATGAGAATTCCTACAAAGGTTTTGATCCATTTATTTTCTAAAAACAAACCGCGATCTGTTACAAATAGAATAATACCTAATGGCATGCCCACTAGAATGGCTACCAACAATGCAATCCCAACCATTAAAAGCGTTTCAAAAAACGCAACATTTAATTCAGGTAATAGTTCGATCAAGCTACTCATATGCAACCACCTCCACTTTACTTACGCGGCTGCGAAGATAATTGATTGCATTTTCTAGAGCCTGCGATTCACCATTCAGATCCATAATAAATATACCTAATGGCACATCCTGAATATATTCCACCTTTCCATGAAGAATATTACCTTGAACAGGATATGTCTGGAGCATATCTGAAACCACCGCTTCAGCTGCCATATCTCCCCAAAACTGTAGCCTTATCAATGTTCCTCTAACGTTTTCTAGCAACTTATCAGGTAAGTCAAAGTTTAGAATCGTTTGAATGAATTTTCGCGTTAGTGGGTTCGTCGGATCTGAAAAGATGTCATAAGTTGCACCTTGCTCTACGACCTTCCCGTTTTCCATAACAGCACAGCGATGACAGATCTCTTTTACAACCTCCATTTCATGAGTAATGATCACAATGGTTAACCCTAATTCTTTATTTATTTTTTTTAATAACGATAAAATGGATTTTGTTGTGCTAGGATCTAAGGCAGATGTTGCCTCATCACAAAGCAGCACCTTTGGATTATTAGCTAATGCCCGAGCTATACTTACCCTTTGTTTCTGTCCGCCACTTAATTGGGCCGGATATTGATGAATTCGATCCTTAAGACCCACTAGTTCAAGCAACTCATTCACTCTTTCTTCAATGATACCTTTGTCAACTCCCGCCGCTTTCAGCGCAAACGCAACATTTTCAAAAACGGTTTTGGATGATACTAAATAAAAGCCTTGAAAAATCATGCCTATAGATTGCCTTGCTTTTCGAAGATTCTTACTTGAAAGGTTTAGCAAGTCAACCCCATCAATAATCACTTCACCCGAAGTTGGTCGTTCAAGAATGTTCATACAGCGCAGCAACGTACTTTTACCAGCACCGCTATAGCCTACAATACCGAATATCTCACCTTTTTGTATGGTAAGGGAAACATTATCAACCCCTACAATACGTCCTGTTTTACTTTTGAATTCTTTTGTAATATTTTTCAATTCAATCACAAGATGTTTCCCCACTTCCTGTTCACATTTCTATTTAGCTCTTAAAAGTACTTACTTTTTCTCAGCATATTCCCGTCTATAACTTGCGCCAGGATGATCATCAGGTAAAACACTCTTACCTTGCGGAAACAATTTTTCACGAAATGTTCCTTTGGCATAATCCTTTTTGTATAAGCCTCGTTCCTGTAAAATTGGAATTACTAAATCAACAAAAGCTTCCAAATCACCAGGCGTGACTAAATGATTTAAATTAAACCCATCCACACCAGATACCTCAAATTGGTGTTGGATCGCATCTGCTACTTCTGTTGGATTACCAACAATATAACTACTGCGATCTATCGATTCAAAGCGGTTCAGTACTTCACCAACTGTTAATTTTTTTGGCGCATCCTTTGTTAAAGTGGCTGCTTTATAATGCCCACCTTCAGTTGACTTTTTATATTCAAATGGCTCATTTGGATCAAGGCTTTCAAATTCAGCTACATCGTATCCGCTTGCACCATACTGAGCCTTAGCCGCATCGGCGCTCCAAACTTTGTTATATTCTTCAAATTTCCGTTCCGCTTCTTCAGTCGTTTCTGCTACAACCACGTTTAAAAATGAAATAATTTTTATATGTTCTGGGTTGCGTCCATGTTTTTCGGCACGTTTTCTAATGTCAGCTGTATACTCCCGAATTCTTTCAGGTGTTGGTCCACCCACAAAGATGCATTCTGCATGTTTAGAAGCAAATTCTAGGCCGCTATTAGACGTGCCTGCTTGAAACAAGACTGGTGTGCGCTGTAAGGAAGGTTCACTTAAATGCGGTCCTTCCACATTGAAATACGTCCCTTCATGATTAATTTCATGGACTTTACTCGGGTCGACAAGCGTGTGATGTTCCACATCTTCCACTACTGCATCATCTTCCCAGCTTTGCTCCCACAGCTTATAAGAAACTTCCAAGTATTCATCTGCAATTTGATAGCGCTCATCATGTTTGATCATATCTTCTAACCCGAAATTTTTGGCTGCATTTGGTAAATATGAAGTAACAATATTCCATGCAACTCTTCCTTTAGTCAAATGATCTAACGTTGAAAAACGTCTTGCATTTCCAAATGGTGGTTCATAGGTCGTACTAACAGTAACAGCAAATGACAGATTTTCAGTGACAGCAGCCATTGCCGAAACAAGCATGGCAGGATCATTTAAAGGAACTTGCAGCCCGTCTCGAATCGATGGAGCCTTGCTGGCCTGATAAACATCATAGATTCCGAGTACATCTGCGAAAAACACTGAATCAAATTTCCCCCGCTCCAATAGCTTTGCCAAGTCAATCCAATAATCTAAATCTTTGTAGCGCCGATGACGCTTATTTTCTGGATGTTTCCATAATCCATGTGAATTGTGCATCGCACTGTTCATTTCAAACGCATTTAAGATGATTTGTTTAGTCATTTCTTTTCCTCCCAGGAAAAATATTTATTAAATAACAAGAATTCTATCAGGCACTGCTATTTGGTACTTTTTTGCATTAAAAAAACCTCTTCTTAAAAGAAAAGAAGAGGTTTGACTACTATGCACTCGCATATATCTCCTCTTATCTTTCAAGCAAAAATTGCCTGCTGGAATTGGCACAGTACTTAAATAGTCTGTTGCCGAGGCTTCAAAGGGCCAGTCCCTCCACCTCTCTGGATAAGAAAACTTGTTATTGAATTTAATCCAAAATATACATGGAATTGAAATGTCTGTCAACAAAAAATTAAAAAAATATTTTAATAATTTAAATTTATCAATCAGCGTTGACAATTTTTAGAAAGTCATTTATAGTTTGACTAACAAATTCATACGTAACAATGTCTTATCAAGAGTCAGGGGAGGAATCTGGTCCAACGATCCTGCGGCAACCGCTTAATCAATTGATTAAGAAAGGTGCTCATTCCAGCAGACATCAATGTCTGAAAGATGAGAGAGTGTAAAATGGAGCAAAAGTCCACTTTCGTCATCGGAAGTGGACTTTTTTTTACAAGTTTATGAGTTTTCTCAAAAACAACTAAACCTCCCCTATAAAATACACTATTCGCATTTGTTTTATATGCTTTATAAGATATTGTTCAATAATAATTGGAGGAAAACAAATGACTATAACCTATCAACAATTAACAACCTCAAAGCAACAACAACTTTTATTGGAACAAGCAGAAGTCCTAGCTGCCGCCTTTAAAGAAAGAGCGGCGAAAATAGATGCCAAAGGAACATTCCCGTATGAAAATTTTGAGGATATTAAACGAAATAATTTCCTGGCACTTACGGTTCCTCAAGAATACGGCGGTTCTGGTATCAATTTATATGATTATTTATTAATTCAAGAAAAACTTGCTACCGGCGATGCACCTACAGCCCTATCATTGGGCTGGCAACTAGGCGTTATACTTGAAGCAGCCGAAAGTCGAAACTGGAAAGAAGAAAGCTTTGCTAAATTATGTGATCTAATTGTGAATGAAAAAGCATTAATTAATTTAGCACAATCGGAACAAGCAACAGGTAGCCCCTCCAGAGGTGGAATTCCGACAACAACTGCAACAAAAGAAAACAATGGTTGGCGTGTAAATGGCAGAAAATCCTTTACATCAATGGCTGTGGCACTTGACTATTCAATCGTAACTGTAGACATTAACTCTACAGGAAAAAAAGGATTTATCCTTATTGATCACCAATTGGACGGTGTGTCAATTGAAGAAACATGGGACAGCATAGCAATGAGAGGTACAAAGAGTGATGATTTAATTTTAGATAATGTCCTAGTAAAGGACGATGCCTTACTTGTCGTAGAAGATATAAAAAAACCTTCACCAAAAGGTTGGTATCTACAAATTCCGGCTGTATATTTAGGAGTTGCACTTTCTGCACGAGACTATGCGGTTACATTTGCAACGAACTATCGTCCAACTACATTACCTGGCCCAATTAGCGAAGTTCCAGAAGTTCGAAGAAAAATTGGCGAAATCGAACTAGAATTATTTAAAGCACGAGAAGTACTGTATTCAGTTGCTAGGAAATGGGTGGACTATCCTGATCAAAGACATCTACTAGGTTCAGAGCTTGCCGCTGCAAAACATATCGTAACCAACAGTGCGAATGTTGTAGTAGATCTAGCCATGCGAATTGTAGGTGCTAGAAGTCTTTCAGCACAAAACCCGTTGCAGCGGCATTTCCGCGATGTGCGTGCAGGCCTGCATAATCCGCCTACAGACGACATGATTATCTACAATTTAGCCAATGCTGTTTTAAATTCGTAAAGCTTACTAGATTTATTCAAACAGCAATTTTTTAATAAGGAGAGATGCAATCATGGCTATTTCTAGACAGGATCTAAGCGAAACTGTTTGGTATCCGTCAACTGAGCAAATACAACAAGCCAACATAACAAATTTCATAGAAAAGTATGGTCTAGTAAACTATCAAACCTTGATCCGAAAATCAGCTGCAGATCCGAATTGGTTTTTCTCCACTTATTTAAGGGAAATACAGATTAATTGGTATGAGAACTACGAAAAGGTAATGGATTATTCTAAAGGGATTGCCCACACGGAATGGTTTAAAAACGGAAAGCTAAATCTTTACTCTAATTGTATTGAGAAACATTTACACCGTGATAGCGCTGATGTGCCAGCGATTATTTGGGAAGGCGAAGATGGCCGGCAGCGGACGCTTAGTTATACGGAAGTAGATCACGAGGTTAATAGAATAGCTGCTTACCTTATCCAACTTGGAGTAAAAAAAGGAACATGTATCGGAATGTACTTGCCTCCTCTACCAGAAGTGGCAATAACTATTTTCGCATGCGCGAAAATTGGAGCAATTGTTGTCCCTATCTTTTCCGGATACGGTGCTGATGCTATTGCAAGTCGTTTGGTCGATTGTAATGCAAAGATACTCATTACAGCAGATGAGTATTACCGAAAAGGTAAAAAGATTCCTATGCGAAAAACAGCACAGGAAGCGGTAAAGTTTACTCCGTCCGTAAACTATACGATTGTGATCCCACACTTGAACAGCGATATCTCTTTAAATAATAATGAATTATTATGGGATAGTTATCAGTCCTCACTAAGTGTAGACACTGAAGTGATGGATACAAATGATCCATTTATGATTGTTTATACATCAGGTACAACTGGAAAACCAAAAGGAACTGTCCATACACATGGCGGTTTCCCAATTAAAATTACGCTTGACATGTATTTTTGCTTTGATATAAAACCGCGAGATAGAATCTTTTGGTTAACTGATATGGGCTGGGTGATGGGACCTTGGCTATTCCTTGGGGCATCGTTTTTTGGTGCAACGGTTGTTCTTTATGAAGGAAGCCTTGATTACCCTAACCCAGATCGGTTATGGAAATTAACTGCTGACCATAAAATCAATATTTTCGGAACTGCCCCAACTGCAATTCGAACTTTAATGCTTAAAGGTGACGAATGGGTACAAAAGCACGATCTCTCCTCTCTAAGAATACTTGGTTCAACAGGTGAACCATGGGATGCTCTTTCATGGCGCTGGTTTTTAGAGGTGGTTGGCCAGCGTAAACTACCTATCATTAATTTTTCAGGTGGTACTGAAGTCTCAGGTGGGATTATCGGTTGTTTTCCAATCTTCCCATTTAAACCAGGATGTTTTCACGGGCCACTCCCTAGTTTAGCAGTTGATGTCTTTGATACGAGCGGGCAATCGATTAGAGGTGAAACAGGCGAGCTTGTTTTAACAAAACCATCTTTAGGAATGACAAGATCGTTTTGGAATGATACTCGCCGGTACTTTGATACATATTGGAGTATATGGGAGGATGTTTGGGCACATGGAGATCAAGTAAAGATTGATACAGATGGTTTTTGGTATGTAATTGGTCGTTCAGACGATACGTTAAAAGTAGCTGGAAAGCGAATTGGCCCATCCGAAATTGAATCTTTGTTAACTGATCATAAAGAGATCGAATTAGCGGCCGTTGTTGGTATTCCCGATGTAATAAAAGGCCATGTTCCAGTTGCTTTTGTTGTAGTATCTGATGGTATTCAAGTCGACGATTCCTACCTAAATAAGTGGAAAAGCAAAATTGAATACAAACTAGGAAAATCCTTTTGTCCAAAAGAAATCCACATTGTTGAAAAATTACCTACAACACAAAGCAATAAAGTTATCCGAAAAGTAATAAAAGCAGCTTATCTAAATCTACCTGTTGGGGATGTTTCTACAATTGCTAACATTGACGCCATTGAGCCTATCCGGAAATTAGCTAACGCGATTGGATAAATAAATAGATGCAGTTTTCAATGATGAAATACTAGGAGGCAGTAGCATGAATATTCAAACTGTATATAAAACCATATATTGTGAAACAAACGAACACGTCGCCACGATTATTCTAGACCGTCCTACTGTGATGAATGCAATAAATAGGCAAATGGCTCTTGAAGTGCTCGAAGCGTTAACTATTGCAGATACAAATGAACAGGTTAAAGTGGTCGTTATTAGGGGGAGTAACGGGCATTTTTCCGCTGGAGTTGATTTAAAAGAAGTGTACGATTTGCCACAACCTATTGGTGCTGAACCTTCAGAGGTATGGCGCGAGCACTTAGAATCCTTGCTAGCTGTATCCATTAAATTGTGGGAATTAACGAAACCAACCATTGCTGTAGTAGAAGGACATGCACTTGGAGGTGCAGCGGATTGGGTCCTTTCCACAGATTTAGCTCTAGCTGCTGATACTGCTAAAATTGGCGAGCCCGAAATTCAGTTTGGGGCAGCCCCCCCTACCTTAATGCTGCCATGGGTAGTTGGCATTCGAAAAACTAAAGAACTATTATTTACGGGAGACACCATTTCGGCTCAAGAAGCTTTACAATATGGTATTTATAATAAAGTTGCACCTACCGCACAACTAGAAAATGAACTGACGAAACTAACGAACAAAATCAGTAAAATACCAGCATCTGCGCTTAAATTAACAAAGAAGTCAATTAACAAAACCTATGAATTACAGCATCTCCGTGATGCACTTGATTATAACTTAGAAACTTCCATTTCGATGTTTTTCTTAAAGCAAGAAAGGGAAGTTGCTGAAACAGCCCAGAAAATTCGCGAAAAGGGTCTTAAAGCTTTTCTTCAAAATGTTAGCTTGTAGGAAGTTAACAGTGACATCAGTATTGATTCTTTTAGAAGTATGGGCAGGATTTAATTGGAACGATATAGAATTATAGAGAAACTATCTAAAAAGGGGTTGGAAAAATGGGGTTCAATGCATATGTATTAGAAAAAGAAGGCGAAAAGGTCCTGTTAAACGAACGCAATTACACTTTAGATAACCTTCCAGAAGGCGATGTAACTATTAAAGTTGCTTACTCAAGTGTGAATTATAAAGATGGTTTAGCTGCGCTTGATAAAAGTCCAATTGTAAAAAATTATCCGTTTATTCCTGGCATTGATCTAGCTGGAACAGTGGAGTCATCCAAAGATCAACGCTTCAAAGCAGGCGATGAAGTTATTGTTACTAGCTACGACCTAGGTGTTAGCCATTTTGGCGGCTATAGTGAATATACAAGAGTACCTGGTGATTGGGTCATTCCTCTACCAAAAGGATTAACACTAAAAGCAGCGATGGCATTTGGTACTGCAGGATTAACAGCAGCGCTAGCCATTCAACGACTTGAAGACAATGGCTTAATAAAGGATCAGGGGCCGGTATTAGTAACCGGTGCAACTGGCGGTGTTGGAAGTTTATCCGTAGCCATGCTGACTGATTTAGGCTATGAAGTATATGGCAGTACAGGGAAAAAAGAGGCACACGACTTCCTCAAGCAATTAGGTGCGATAGAAATTCTAGATCGTGAAGAAGTTACTAAAAGTGATAAGCGGCCTTTACTGAGCCAGCGCTGGGCTGCTGCTATTGATCCTGTCGGCGGTAATACCCTATCCTATCTATTATCGACTGTAAAATACGGTGGATCGGTTGCCTTAATGGGCCTTGCAGGCGGCGCAGATGTTGCGACAACTGTTCATCCATTTATATTAAGAGGTGTTAACCTTCTCGGTATTGATTCAGTCTTTACTCCATATCAGCAGCGCAAACATGCATGGGAACGGCTAGCAACTGATTTGAGAATTCATGAAAAACTAGAAACAATTACTAGTGAAATATCTCCCGCGGAATTACCGCAAACACTTAAAGACATCCTCTCAGGAACTGTACTGGGAAGAAAAGTCGTTAAGATAGGGAAATAATGCCTTAGTAATTTATATAATGCCAACTAATCGACAAGTGCCAATACTCGATCGATAAGCACCATCTCCAAATCGACAAGTGCCAGGCACTTGTCGATTTCGATTATTTGGTTTGGGGATTTGATTTATTATTTGTATAATTATTGTGTTTCAATAATATATTCATAAAGCACTACAGCATGATTATGTATTTCGTCTTTGGCAGCATATAAAAGAGTGACATTTGATTGTTCTGATTGTTGCTTTAAATATGCTATTTTTTCTTGCTTTTCAGGATGTAATTGTAATTCGTTTAAATAGGTTTCCCGAAATACTAAAAAACGCTCAGGTTTGTGGCAAAACCATTTGCGTAGCTCAGAACTTGGAGCTACCTCTTTTGCCCATAAATCAATGTTTGCCTTCTCTTTTGATACACCTCTAGGCCATATACGATCAATTAATACCCGGTAGCCATCATCAGCCGTTGCTTTTTCATATATTCGTTTTATTCTAAATGAATGACGCATATACGTACCTCCCCTCCATTTATTATTAACTTCTTACCTACGCTAATAAAGCATCGATTCTTTCAACTTTTAACAGAATTGCAATAGTCTAGCAATATTATTATGTTAAACTTGTTTTATTAATATAGTACATAAAAACAACTAGATTGTAAGAGGTGCACAAGTTGGATATTAAACATTTACAATATTTTATCGAAGTAACTAAATATAATAGCTTTTCACTGGCCGCAGATCATCTATATATTACACAGCCGACGATAAGTAAAATGATCAAAAACCTTGAAATTGAGCTAGGATTCCCACTTTTTGAGCGGACTAAAAAAAACCTTACACTAACAGATGCTGGACAAGTTATTTTAGAGCAAGCTAAATTAGTGGACAAAGCTTTTCGCAACCTTGAGCTTGAATTAGACAACTTGTCAGGATTACAAAAAGGACATATTCGAATCGGCTTACCACCTATTTTTGATGCGCATCTTTTTCTTAAAACAATAGGAGCTTTCCATGAAAAATATCCCAATATTACCTTTCAATTCATGGAAGAAGGTTCAAAAAAAATTGAAGAAGATGTAAATAATAACTTGCTCGATATCGGTATCGTTGTCCTGCCAACAAAAAATGAGCTCTTTAATCATTTTACAATACTGGAGGAAGATTTAATGCTACTTCTTCATCCTTCACATCGCCTTGCATCATCGGAACAAGTACATTTGGCAGAACTTGAAAAGGAATCCTTCATCTTACTGAATAAAAATTATGTTCTGCATGACCGCATTATATTCGCTTGCAACAGTGTGGGCTATAATCCATACATTGTTTCCGAAACTACACAATGGCCATTTATTGAAGATATGATCGCCGCAAAACTTGGAATATCGTTATTACCTAAAAGTATTTGCAATCATTTAAACCAACAGAAAGTCAAAGCAGTCAAAATTTCAAATCCCCCGCTGAAGTGGAAACTTGCAATCATTTGGAATAAACATCAATATCTTTCAATTGCTACAAAAGCTTGGTTACAGTTTTATAAAGAACAACATATATTACTTCAGGAAGTAAAACCAATGAACCAAATGCTTAATTTAGAAAAAGAATGAGGAAATTTCAGTAAGTAGTTCGGTTGTGAAGTAGAAAAATCGAATTCATAAGGTTAATATCACGGTAAATCGGAAACTTTTGGACAACAAAATCACACAGAAAAACGCAGAGGTTTTAGCCCTCTGCGTTTTTAATAATCCTGTTCTTCCACAAATATCGTTAATAGAGATTTGATCTATATTTTTAGTATAAACAAACTTAAGTCCACCGACTCGTTGGATTGTTTGAGTAACATCATTTGCTTCTGGTTTAACTCCTTTTGTTTCGAGTTTATTGACATTAAAAATTGTTCCAGCAGAACCTGTATCAATTAAAACATTTTCTAATTTTATGCTTTGCCCACGAAATGTTACAGTAGCCTCTAAAAATGGGAATTCTGATAATTCTTTTATCTTAATCATATTTTTCTTAGCCCTGTCCATTTCTTCTCACGTATATCTAAACAACTCACTCTTCTCGTGTTGTAACTTTTCACTCAATTTATCTATAAATATTCATTTTATACCATTCCCCATCTTTAATAATAGTAAGTTTAACAACTGACTGGACAGGAAGCTTGTTAAGTTAATATTCTCTAGGATTTAAACAAAAAACAGGTTTATAGGCCCTGCTAAATGCTACTTGTGAAGAATAATCGTAATTTCAAAGGCAAACATCATTAATTTTCTTATTATTCGCCAAGTCTTCCATTGATAAATACAAAATCTTCTAAGAAGATTATAACGCCTAATTTTATACCTGTTACTTGGTGAAATTTAAAGAAAAATAACAAGAGGAATATCCTATAAATTTGATAGTTCATCTAATGAAAATACATTTTTTAACTCATTGCAAAAATGACCAATTCCTTTACTGAATTAGTCATTTCCTTCTATCTATAATATTGGAAAAATAATAATTTGCTCTTTTAACGCATTTTCTTCATTAATATTTAATTATGTCTGGCACCGGTATCATAGATATTCAGCGGGGATCCATACCTGAG
The DNA here is from genome assembly GCF_900240995.1 of Bacillus sp. Marseille-P3661. Lineage (NCBI taxonomy): Bacteria > Bacillati > Bacillota > Bacilli > Caryophanales > Bacillaceae > Bacillus > Bacillus sp. Marseille-P3661. Next base: position 120,606 of record NZ_LT965958.1, on the reverse strand, counting down.
TCTTAATAAAAAGGATAATTAGGATAATACCCTGGATAATAATTCAATAAACCAGTATCCCTATTTCGATAATCCAGTACATCTCTCTTCTTTTTCTTTTCTGGCTTATACCAACCTTTACTCTCGGCGACACCCAACCCAGTTTTAAGCGATACAACAAGCTTTCTTGTAGTTTCTATATCCTTGTGATGCGGAGGACCTTGTAAACACTTTTCTATTGCAGCAAAATTACCTGGAGTACGATCCCAACATTCAATCAAAGGCCATATATTAGTGTCTAACCAATCATATCCTGCATACATTACCATTATTATTCCAGCACCTAAAGTCGCTGATTGTAATGCAAGCATTAGCGGTATTGGTCGAGTCTGATAAAATACAGGAATGGCTTCACCAACACCTGGTACTACTCTATTCATTATATTAACTGTTTTCTCTGCTATTTCACGAAAACTCATGGCTGGAGTAGCATACTCTTTTAAGTTATGGAGTTTAATTGCTACATCACTTAAAAATTGTGCGACAGGATAGATCTCTTTTTCAAATGCTTTACCTGATAGAACATTTATTTCATTATAAATAGAATCCATAATCGACCGCGCACCAGATTGATCTGATGCACTCTCAAAAGCACGCAACTGTTCAATCAATGGTTTAACTTTCGTATTTAGAGCAAAAGCAATTTCAACAAGTACCTCATGAGGAACATAAACAGTTTCATCCTCTTCTACAGTGACTTGATCGGTAGTTGTACAAGTTCCATTGACGGCCGGGTTCTGACAATAGAAAACAGCGGCACTATAATCATACCATTGATCTTTATTCATATCATACAAATACCATTTTTTTTCATCCTCGTCATAATATGAATACATCTGACTTTTCTTATGATAATACCATCCACCTGGATATTCTAAGATATCTGAATTATCTTTCGACTCAACCCATTGTTGCTCTCTATAATATGAGCTTGAATCATTCATACTAAGGAACTCCTTTTCTATTAAAATTAAGAGCATGGCTTGTATTTTATTATGAACCTAAATACAAGTGACATCCGTTACAAGTGACATCATATTTAAAAGTTCATTCATATTAAGCCATCCACCGATACTTTCATATTGATCAGTACCATCAATCGTAAATGATAGTCTTAAGTTATTTGGAAGTGTCAACATAGCTGTTTTTCCAATACAATTTTGAACCTTTTGAACAGAATCAAGGGAAATTCCATTACATGTAATCGTATATGTCCCCATAGGAACATAAACTAACCCACCTCTAAAAAAATCATATGTGCTTAAAAAGGCCACAATATTGGTTCCATCTTGAAATGTGATCCTTCCCCATCTATTTTGACTGTGACAGGCAAGTATTTTATCTAATACATTATTTTGTCTTCTGAAATACCTATTTGGATAAATATACAAAATCATTCACCTTTCTTAGATAATTATAAATACTTATACATATATATGAGACCAAAAAGGGTTGGTGCCTGCTTTTCTTTTTTATAAAAGCTCTAGAATTGTTAATCATAAATGAGAAAGAAACGCTAACCCACAGTCAAAAGAACTTTCTATTTCAAACTCTTTTCCCTTATCTAAATAACCCCTGTAAAATTGGGTATTTTCCCTATTTCATTCGTCTAGTCCCCTACATAGTTATATAAGAAATCATTACATTAACAGGGAGGAAATCATATTGTTTTATTCTTATTGGCATCATCCCAATAGACAACATCTGCCTATGCAACCTGCACAGCCTGTACAGCCCTCACTTCCGCAAACTGGTCATTCACAACTTGGAGCCCTAACTAGCTACCTTCAACAATTACTGCCAATTATTACCCATCCAATTAGTCAAGGTGGTGGATATTACGCACCTCAAGTTCCTATTGGTGTAAATCCTAGTATTGAATTAGCCAAAAAACAGAGACAAACATATATCAACTTATATTTAGAAAACAATGCAAATTTCAACCATTGGGTAAGCCAACCGGTCAATATAATAAATGCATCACAACAGGCAGAATGGAATGCGAAATACTTGCAATTCTTAGATTTAGAAAATATGTATAAATCATTAATTAAACAAACAGAGGCTTTTTTAGCCCAAATGGGTTCCCCCGTTACCCCATATTTTAGTTCTTAGTGGAACAAGTAGCGTGTTATCTAACCTCTTTATAAACTGATATTAAACTGTGGGAACATTTAATATAAGACTGTTTACCTTCTGTAATTGAAGTTGATTTGCATTTCATGTAAAAAGGTATACTTAGTTATTCCTATAAGAAAAAAATCCCCTAAATATAGTGAAGTTTATTAATTCTCTATATTCAGGGGAATAAATAATTACAAAATTATGTTCCTAATGATTTATCTTTTTAATTGCCTTGAATTTCACAAACTTTGTAATGTTAACACTTTTTCAATCATAAGTTTTTATTTTAACGTTTGATGTCTGTTTTCTTCGTTGTTTGGAGAAAGGCTAGCATAACTCTTTCCGTTTTTACAGGATTACGAAAGCTTATCACCGCTCCTGAATCGGAAGCCTCCTGAATCGGAAGAGATCATTTGCCAGAGAATACTCGGAACTTATCCTTCAGTCGCCCACAGATTTCAGCCTTCTCGTCTCCACTCAGAGAAACGAGCAAATTTTAATGCAAACTCGCTTGTTAAAATGCTTGTAATGTTAATTTTTCTACCTCTGAACCGAACTAATTAGCAATTCATCCCTCATTTTTTTTGTAATTCTACTATTAGTGTCTACAACCTCCAATTGATAACTTCGAAAATACTAACATAGACAATATCTATATTAAACATGAAAACTATCCATTTTACATATTAAACCGATAGGTGTACTCTTGAAAAAACTATAAAATTCCGTGTACTTCTTTTTATTATCAAAACGAGGCCTTAGCGGAGCTATTAACAAAGGAGTTAACAAAAAATGTCTATTACAGTCAGCTATCATAATGATTTATTAATTGCCAAAGAAACGATGAATCAGCTTAAGAATTCATATCCACTTACATTTGAAAAATTGGAGCATATTGTACAGTTAACTAGAGCCTTACATTTTAAATATCAATATATGGGTTGTTTAATCATGGATGAAGAACCAGGTACAGCATGCCCTAATTTCGTTAGTGATTCTGTATTAAACCTATATAGTAGTGAAATAGAAAAATTAAAAAATGACAGCCATATACATATTATCAAACAAACGCTTAATAAATTAAATAAAGTTGGTTATGATAACATTAGTTTATTAGTGCTTGGAATTGAGCCCGAATCAATAGTCGGAATCGGAGCTTAAAATTTACAAAAAAAAACAAAATCGACAAGTGCCAGGCACTTGTCGATTTCCTTTTTCTTATATTCATAACATCAAACACCGATAAATTCTTTACTTCTAATTTCTGTTAGCTGATAATCGTTTTCTTCCCCGTAATTTTTAACAATATCTACTAATCTTGCATGGTGAGTAAAGAAAATAATCTGGGTTTTCTTTGATAATTCTAGCAATACTTTTAAAGTCTCGGTTGAGCGATTGTCATCAAAGTGAACGAGAATATCGTCAACAATCAATGGAATAGGCTCATTTTCCTCTGCATATTTCTCAATGCTCGCAATTCGAAGTGAAAGGTATAATTGATCTGTTGCACCATCACTCATGCCTGTAACTGGTACTTTGTCACCATTCTCTCGATAACCCATTAATACGGGTTGGTCTTTCTCATCATAGTCTACGATTAATCCAGCATAAGATTGTAGAGTTAGCTTAGCAAATAATTCACTAGCACGCTTTAAAATAGGGTCTTGATTTTGATTTCGATAATATTCAATTCCTTTTTGTAACAAAGTCGATGCCAGTTTCAACTGGATGTATTGATTCGTTAGATTCGCTAGCTGCGCTAATAAACTTTCTTTCTCTTGTTCAGATTTAACTGATGCGGTGTTATTGCCTTGAATTTTTTCCTCATACTCCTTCTTCACAACACCATGCTCTTGTTCTAGTTGTGAACGAAGTGGTTCAATTTCATCAAGCTTACGGTTGATTTCCTCTAGCTCAATACCGATGCTATCATGTTCGATATTTTCCGTTTCGTTCATGATCGCTTGAAGAGATAAACCATTACCAAGCTGCAGTAGCTCTTCTTCAATGTTTTTAAGGCTCAATTCATACTCTTTCTTAAGTGCAAATGTTCGTTCAACCTCTTCTAGTTGTTCTAAATCATCACAATGGGCTTGGTTGAGTAAATTCGTTAAAGTCGTTTCAGCATTCTCAATTTCGGAATTTGCATTTTTAATCGCCGTCTGAAGTTTCTTCAACTGACTAGAAATGTTTGTAATAGCCACTTCATCTTGCTTTGCTTGTTGAAGTGTGGCATGCAATTTATTTACTGCAAGATCCATGCTGTCTTGATCTAATTGGATATTTAAAGAGTTAAACATGTTTTCAACTTTATCTTTAAATTGATCAATTTGGCGCTTTATTGTGTCCTGATCTCTTTCTACCTTATTGAACTCGTCATATGCTTGTGCACATTGTTCATAAATAGTGAGTATGCGCTCTGCGACAGGTACTGGCGCTGTTTCTGAAATTGCCGTGCCCTTGATGCTTTCCGTCCAATCACTTTTCCAATTTCTTATTTTAGCTACAATCTCAGCTTTTTTAACTGTTATATGATCTACTCTGCGTTTAATTTCAGCGATACTATCTTGAAGACTTTTACGCTTAAATAAATCTGTTTGAATTTTCTTCAATTGTTTTTCAGCAATTGTTAATAATTCATCAAGTGATTTTTCTTCTAAAATTGGATTAATTTGCGAAAGAGCAGTTAGCAAGGATTGTTTATATTGCGTTATCTTACCTTCCAAATCTTTAATCATCGCTTTTGCTTTATTAAACTCATGCGACATTTCTTTGATTTTAACGAACTTTCTTAGCCATTCTTCCATCTCTTCTGGTGTTAACGGCGTAATGCCCGCAGGTTGCCAGAGCTTATTCCATTCGGTTTTCCATTTTGCAATTTCCTCGTTAATACATGCTTTCTCCTGCTCAAGTTCCACTATTTTCTTTTTACATATGCCAATATCTGCTAATCGCTTATTTTTTTCTCCGACCTTTGCTGCCTCGACTCTCATTTTATCTGCAATACCATCTGCATCCCGTACACTTTCTTCATAAACAGTTTCAATGGCTTGTCCTTTTGTATAGTCCTCTATACGCTCGTCCCACTTACCATCTTGTAACTTGGATAAAATAAATTGCCAACCTTGCTGACGAAAGGCCCGAACAATTTCTAACTTTTCCTCTGATGGAATTTCCGCCAATGATTCTAAAGCGCGAATAGCTTCTTCATGAATTTCAATGGTTTCTTGTTGATTATCAATTTGATCGCAAACTTTTTGGAGTTTTTGCAGCAACGTATTACGTTGTTGTTCAAATTTCTTAATTGTTTCTGTTAATCCAGGAACAGGAATGTTTACCAATTCATCATATGTTCCATTCCACTGAGGTAAATTTCTAAGTTCTTCAGCAATTTGCAATTCTTTTTGCTCATTATCATATATTAACGTTTTATACGTTGTTTCAATTTGACCTGCACGCTTTACCGTATCAATGACAATTTCTAAGTTATCAATGTTTGGTAAGTCAGCAAGTTGTTGAAGTTCAGCTTGTTTCTGCTGTAATTCTTCATTTATCTCCTGTTGTTCACTTTCAACTCTCTCAATGGTTTGATCAAGTAAAGGCTTTTGCTTACAAAGTGTGCGTATCGTTTCTTTTTTCGCTGCAGAAAGACGGAATAAATCAATGTTTGCAAGATTTGCATGTGTAGCATCAATTTCCTTCATTAAAGTAAGCACACGCTCTTCAAGTTGCTTTCGTTCACCAGCTAGTTTAGGTAAAAGCTGTTCATTATTTTGATAGGTTTGAACTTCCCGATAAAGACTATCAATAATCGTAGCTTGTTGGATAAGACCTTCTGGAATGACAATTCGATTTAAATCTTCCTGCAATGCTGTAATCTCTGCTTCTGCTCTATTTTTCTCTTTTGTCGATATTTCAAGCACTTGCTGTGCTCTTTGACGAATATCTTTAATATTTTCTGGTAAGCTAGGTACATCACCTAATTCGCTAAGCTTTTGTACCAATTCGCGTTGTTTAGCGATTTTCGGCAATGTCAGTTTAATACGTTGCAGTTTCTCTTGCTCACTTCGTAGCGTCTTGACTTGCTTAATCATCTCAGCAATTTCTTTTTTTCCCTCATTATATGTTCGCTCAAGATCTTTCCACGCTTGAATCTTTAATTGATGATCATTAATCTTCTTTTTTAACTCTTTAATTTGTTTAATAACTTGATTTAGTTCTGACTTTGTTGCTCTTTTTTTATAAAGATCTCCAGCTTTTTTCTCGAGTTCTTCAAACACTTTACGTAATATATTTATGCCGGAAGCAGCTGAAAACATACTTTCACCTAGATTTCCACCACTTTGAAGTAAGCTTTCACCACCTTCGCGCAACCGAATATGATCAAGAGCAAACATATTTAAAAATTGTTGCTCTGAAATGCCATTTAAAAAGTTTGTCACCAGCTCTTCGTTAACAGCGTCTCCATTGAGATCGAGGACTGTGTTTTTATTTCCTTTGCGACGAATAAACTGGAGTATATCGCCATTTGCTTTTTGGAGCTGACCTTCAATTCGTAGTTTTGCATTACTGTGAAGAAATGAATCATTGGTTTGTTGTGGAAATCCATATAGAAAATGGGTAATCGAGCGTAATGTTGTACTTTTTCCAGCCTCGTTAGGACCATAGATTAGATGGAAGTTTTTAGAAGCATCAAATAAAAGCTCGTAATCTGTGAAATGACCAAATGCCCGTAAATTTAAATAGTCAATTCTCATTACACTTCCACCTCCGTTTTCGTTAAATAATACAAAATTAAATCCTCGACTTCATTGATACGCATTTTAATAAATTCAACATCGCTTAAGTCTAATCCGTCCTCTCCTTGGCGGAGCTCATATGGCAGGACTGTTTGTATGTCCTGAAACTCGGAAAGTAGCTCGGATAATGTAACATCATCTTCGGAAACCGTCTTAATATAATCTAAAATAACGGCTACAGGTGTATGTTGTGCTTTTAATTCGTCGATATTAATAAAACGGCTTGTTTCAATTTTTACTTTTTCAACCCAAATATCCCCAGCACCAACCTCTATTGCGATTGTTCTAAGGTTATTAACGAAATGATCTTTTGCCACAATTAATTCTTGATGCAGTTTCGTTGCTCCATATATTTTAAATCGTACAGCTAAAAATCGTCCTTCTGCAAGCTGCAATGTTTGATCTAAAACGTTTCGAGTCTCTTCTAGTAAATCGTCAAAGCTTTCGATTCCACTCGCATCAATTTCACAAAGTTCCCAGCGCAATACATCTAGAGAAAGATGCGCAAGCTCTGAAATGACTCCATCTTCTACGATTACAAGGGTGCAGCCTTTGTCCCCAGTTTCTTTAATATGACGCCCCTGGATATTACCTGGAAATATAACCACAGGATCCTTTTCATGGAGAACTTCACGTAAATGGATATGTCCCAATGCCCAATAGTCATAGCCTTTTTCTTTCATATCATCAACCGAGCATGGTGCATATGTTTCATGACCTTCACGTCCTGTTGCACTGGTGTGTAAAATTCCAATATTGAGATAGCCTTCTTTTCGAGTTGGATAGTTCTTCACCAGATTTTCTTCAACCGAACGAGTTGCAAATCCCTGCCCATGGATGGCCACACCTAATTCATCTATTAGATATGATTCAGCTTGTTTTGTAGAAAATTCAACGACATTATCAGGTAACTTCAACTCTTTTGTTATTAAACTAGCAGCATCATGATTTCCACGGATAAGAAAGACCTTAATCCCTTCTTTTTGTAATCGAACCATTTGACTTACAAAAAATAATCCAGTATTGTAATCTTTCCAATCACCATCATATAAATCACCAGCAATAATAATAAATGAAACTCGTTTCTCGATGGCTAAGTCTACTAAATTCTTAAAAGCATCCCTCGTTGCACTACGAATTCTATCAACCGGTGCACCCTCGTACTGTTCAAGCCCTGTTAGCGGACTATCTAAATGTATATCTGCAGCATGTATAAAAGAAAAGTTCAAGCCCATCCCCTCCCAACTAATTCACTCTACAACTTCTATCTATATAATCAAAAAACCTTTAAGTTCAACTAATTGTCACAAACTTTCAATGTTTACTAGAAAAAACTAAAACAGAACATATGTCCCACTACACACTATCTTACCATCATTCTATGGTGCCTGTCACTTGTCGAAATTTGCTGTATATTCCTCAAAGAATTCAGCTATTTAATGCTTATTTTACAAACCACTCCCTAATTGAACTATACATAGATGGCTCTACGTTATCTGACAATAAAACAGCATGAAATCCCGATGTGTTGACGATATCAACCTCATCTATTCCCTCAAATGTAACAATTGAATAATCTTCGTATGGAGTTTGAATGATATCTTTAATTACCTTTTTTCCTTTATACTCTTTAATGATTTTTTCCATATCGGCATCACTTAATGTCCATTGCGTTGTTGTCTGTTCATCCTTTAACATTGATCCATTTTGACCTACTTTTTTATGATTATGCTCAAAGTTGATTCCACCGTTTAATTTATTATTAATATTATCTAATAGTTTAATAACCTCTGAAAAACCTATAAATAACATTCCAATTAAAAAGCCCACCAAAGCCCATGAGAAAAATATAGAAGGAATAAACGTACCAGGATAATCAGATTCAGGTCTTGCAAATAAAAAACCAAGAATAATACCTACAATCATCTCGGCAACACCAATATAAAACAAAATATTTGATACAATATTTCTAGTTTTCAAAACATCACTCCTTTACACCATATTTTACCACACGAACCTATCGGTAAAGAGTGTCATTTTTCCCATACGCGCATTGGTTGTTTCTGTATGTTTGTTTAGATAAAGACGCAAAAAAATCCTCTAGGTAAAAGAGGATTAATTGAAAATATGTATTAGCTTTTAATGATGGTGATGGCCTTGCGGTTCTTTAGAAGGATTCGTAATTTCAAAACCTTCTTGTGGAACATAAAAGTATTTGATCCAAACTCCATCTAAAAATTCTTCACGTTTGTCTAATAGTACCTCAATTCCCTTGTCTGTTTGAACAATTTCATCATGCTCTGTCGGCGTGTCCAATTTCACATCATAATGCGCGTGATCGCCATGCATATATGTAATGAAAACTCGAACCTTTTTACCTTCTCCTCCAGGACTGTTCAGCATTTCTGTTAACTTTTTTTCTGCATTTCGATTAATCTTGCATTTCATAGTCTGTTCCTCCATGATTCTTCTATGTATTTATTTACATACCTATTTTACCCAATTAACATAGGCTAGATAATTTAATATATACGCCACTTACATAAACTTGTCCACTATTATGTATCTATTTTGCTACAAAATATGGAAAAGAAGGCGATTTGCTTCTTTTCCAATTATTACAAAAATTAACCTTTTATCCCTATAAGCCATTCTCTGTAACAATCAGGACAAAGCGGCTTATCTACATAATCATTTTCTTCTTTAAAAAGACCATGATAATATAGTTCTTCAATTGTGTTGTTGCAGTAAAAACAATGCTCATCCAATTTTCATTCCCCCTATTGACAAGCTTAACTATAGGTTGTGCAGCGAGAATGAAAATTACGAAGGTATTTTAATGTCATACTTTGAAAAATATGCTTGTTTCTGCAGAAGTTTATTAGGAAATACTAGCAGTGTCTATCGTTTTGTTTGTTATTAATTACAAATTACAAATTTTAACCATACTTTATGGAACAGCCTTTTTCGGGAATGGTAACGCACCATTTGTCCGCATTCTGTTTTTGCCGGACATTCAATTCCTTATACTCACAAAAAACAGGGCTTTGCGGAGTTTTCCGGACATTGAATACCTTATTTAGTTCTTTTCAGCATCTGGTGACCTTGTTTAGATAAAATAGCGTACTCCATGTCCGCATTACTCTGTGAAACAGCCTTTTTTGGGTAAATAACGAACCATATGTCCACATACTGTTTTTGCCGGACATTCAGTTCCTTATACTCACAAAAAACAGGGCTTTGCGGAGTTTCCCGGACATTGAATACCTTATTTAGTTCTTTTCAGCATCTGGTCACCTTGTTTGGATACAATAGCGTACTACATGTCCGCATTCTGTTTTTGCCGGACATTCAGTTCCTTATTCTCACAAATTACGGGGCTTTGCGGAGTTTTCCGGACATTGAATACCTTAGTTCTTTTCAGCATCTGGTGACCTTGTTTAGATAAAATAGCGTACTCAATGTCCGCATTACTCTGTGAAACAGCCTTTTTCGGATAAATAACGAACCATATGTCCGCATACTGTTTTCGCCGGACATTCAGTTCCTTATTCTCACAAATTACGGGGCTATACGGTGTTTTCCTCAGCTATTATATCTTGGATAATTTCAATATGAAAAGCGGCCCATGCTTTTTCGCGAAAATGCAAAACTACGCTTGTAGTAAGAGCAAAAAAGTAGATAAAGCCAAATATTGCCCAAAGAAAACTTCCATCTTGAAATAAAATCTCTTGTAATTGCTTTGAAAACAGAAATAAAAACCACGGTATCGCTGTTACAAAGATGGGAATAATTCCTGAACCATTTTTTTCTTTTATCATCCGATAATAAACTTTTTTCAATGTTTGACGATCTAAAGATCGATAAAAATTTACTATTTCATCGATTTCATCTAAATCCTTAATCTGTAAGAAAGATTCGGAACTGCTTGCTTTCTTTCTTAATTGAAGATACACTTTATGAGCATCACCACGAAATGATAACATCGGTCTAAAACAACCCTCTCTATTGGAAGTAATTTTCTATTAAAATGTTTTAATTACTTCAGTTACCTATTTTTAACAAATAGCATGAGTTTATGTATAAAGAAGTTTTTAAAAGAAAATATTTTACCTAATAATAAACCAATATGCACAGATAATCCCTAAATCGGCTAATAAATGGCTTATGATTGATCCAATGATAGAATTTGTTTTTTCACGTAAATAACCCCAAAAAATCCCTGCTAAAAATACAGATATAACTGCTATTGCCCTAAGCGGCATTTGAAATATTGGAATTACAATTAATAAATGATACAGTGTATAAAAAAACGAAGTAATTAAATTGGCATAAATTGCTTTCATTCCTGCTTTTAGTTTTTGGTACATAAAACTACGCCAGTAAACCTCTTCGAGAATAGGATTCACGACAAGTAAAATAATAATTAATCCAATAACAGCCCTACCAGTAAACCCCCATTCGTCTAATATAGATTGGATATGATCTACGTCAATAATAGAGGGATGAAGCAACAGTAAGCCGCCAAACACAAAGCTTAAAGATAGTAAGCCACTTAAAATTCCAACTGAAAATATATTTTTTGAATCACCCCTGATCGATCCCAAAAGAATAAACTTTGTTTTCTTTTTTTCGAGCAAAGGAACAATCAACAACCAACAGTAAAACAATAGAAAGGTAATAAAAATATTACTTAAAAGCTGTAGTCCTACATAAATCATAATTGTAGGAACAAGTAAGAGATGCATGTTTTTCATCAAAATCTTCTCCATTAATTAATAAGTAATACATACTCATTATCATAAACGCATTAAATGAAATAGCACTCAATGACTTAGCTTGTATTAGCTTTGCCATTAGAGTGCTATTTTAGTTTAACCTATATTTTATCATAAAATTTACGAACTAAAAATTCTCAAAAAACACACGAATGATGTCCGCACCTGCAATAAATGTCCCTAAAGAACTCCCTACATTCGCCAATACTACGATTAGTAAAATACGTGTAACTTTATTATTCCAAAACCCTTTTACACTGAATACATCTTCTGAAAGATTTTCAAAATCACGTACACTTGGTCGGCGTATATAAGCTTGTACAAATCCGGCAAACCATCCAGCAGCAAGCAATGGATTTAAGGATGTAATGGGTGCGGCTATAAAGGCTGTTAAAACCGCAAGTGGATGACCTAAAGCAATAGCGGTCCCAATTGCAGAAAGAGCTCCATTCCACAATACCCAACTTAGCGTTTGTTGCATCCCCGCAGAAGGATTTGCGTAAAACGTATATGCTATGATTGCAAGAATTAACACCGGTATTGACCAACCGATAATTTTAGGAACATTGGATTTAGGTGGTACTTGATTTAAAAGCTTCAAATCATGATCTTTTTTGATTTCTTCTTTAATACCTGGAACATGAGCCGCACCAAGAACCGCAACAATTTTTTCACCGGGTGCCTCTCTAATTTTCTGCGCTAAATATTGGTCTCTTTCATCAATTAGCGGAGTTTTTAATCTAGGAAAAGACTCTGTAAATTCGTTCAGCATTGCATCGAGCATATCCTGAGATTTCAACTTTTCAAGATCTTCCTCTGATATGCTTTCATTACTTACAATACTAAATAAAATTTGCGTAAGTAATTTACCTTTTCCCAAAAATCCGACGCCATTCCAAATCCGCGCAAATGTAATTTGAATATTTCGGTCAGCTAGGACTAGTTCAGCCCCTACTTCTTTTGCTGATTCAATTCCTTGAATCATTTCCTGACCTGCTTTTATTCCAAACTGTTTGGCCATGCGGTTCTGGAAAGATGAAATAGCTAGGTTCATCAGCAATAACGTTGCTTTCTTTTCCTTAATAACCTTAAATATGTCCATATCCTTCCACTTATTGCCTTCTTGGATGGATTTATATCTTTGTTCATCTAATTCTATACAAACAGAATCTGGTTTTTCACTTTCGATAACTTCTTTTACTAATTCAGCACTTTGTTTTGAAACGTGTGCAGTACCAACTAATATGTATTCCTTACCGTCTAATTCAATTCTAGTTATGCTCTCGTGTTCAACTGCCATACATTACCTTCCTTTTATAGCGTTAACTGCCTCTGTTCGGTTCCTTTTTATGTAACCTCTTCATTATACAATAAAAACAAAGATTTGAATAAACGGAAACATTAATTATATAAACTTTTATATATTGGGCTAAAAAAACGAAATGGTAGAAGCTAGTATGCCCCTACCAAAAAGATAACAATTAACCCGTATATTCCCCTCTCAAATCCTACACTAAAAAGCCAAAACTAAAATATCTTTAAAATATCCCCATTAATAATCTCCATATTAAAAAGAATACTGCGATTGAAAGACCTGCGTATATCGTACTTCTTTTAATTTTTGTACCTTTATCTCGAACACCAGCGCCATCGATGGATAATAACACGAGCGCAATGCCAAATAAAACAGTGAATAATATTAAGGTAGGTTTTTCCTCCTGTACATTTACTTCCCAATTAGCATCCGCCACATTGAACCCGTATATAGCAAATGCGATGATCACTAGTATAAAATAGGAATAAACAAGTTTAGTAAACAAACTCTTTTTCAAAGCAATCCTCCCCTCTGACCATCACTAATTATTGAATGGAATTGGTTTTATTGCTGCGCCGCTAGGCATTTGTGTAGCTCTTGGTTGATTTCCTGTTCCAGTTTCAGGCTTAGGATTTATATGTGACTGCGGTTCTGTATTAGAGTCTGGATTCATATCTGGCATAGACTCTGCACCGTTGCCTTGATTTACTTCAGGCTGTGGCTCCGTTTCACTTCCTTGATTCACCTCTGGTTGTGGCTCCGCTACACTTCCTTGGTCTACTTCAGGCTGCGGCTCTGCTCCGCTGCCATGATTTACTTCTGGCTGTGGCTCCGTTTCACTTCCTTGATTCACCTCTGGTTGTGGCTCCGCTACACTTCCTTGGTCTACTTCAGGCTGCGGCTCTGTACCACTGCCATGATTTACTTTTGGCTGTGGATCCGTTTCACTTCCTTGATTCACCTCTGGTTGTGGCTCCGCTACACTTCCTTGGTCTACTTCAGGCTGCGGCTCTGTACCGCTGCCATGATTTACTTTTGGCTGTGGCTCCGTTCCACTTCCTTGGTTTACCTCTGGCTGCGGCTCTGCTCCGCTGCCATGATTTACTTCAGGCTGTAGCTCCGTTTCACTTCCTTGATTCACCTCTCGCTGCCATTGTGGCTCAGCTCCGCTGCCTGGATTTACTTCAGGCTGTGGTTGTGACTCATTTCCACTTCCTTGTGTTCCTTCAGGTTTTGACTCGCCTCCACTAGACCCAGAGTTATTAGTAGGATTCTCACCGGGATTACGCAATGAATCTAACCCATCGCCTATACGTCCTTTTAAAGTTTCTTCAATAACTTTACCAATTGAATCGGAAGTAATATCATCCGGAACAAATCTATTAATGAATGGACTTAGCAATTTTGAAGAACCAACTGCGATCGCACCGCCAATAATAAAGTTTTCAAGACTTAGCCAGTCACCTTCTTTGAGACCACCTGAAAGCCAATTCTCTATTCCGCCCCAAATACCAATACCCGTTAGCAAAGTACCACTTAAGGCAACCCCTGGGAGGAAGATAGGTGCTAAAAGACCACCTGTAAGTCCGCCTAATAAACCATCAATCAACAAATCTTTAAAAGAAAATGTTGCTTCGCCTAATAAAACTAACATCAAATTCGAAACTATCCCTGCAGCAGAACCAATACCAGCACCTCTCAGCATAACGGACAATACATTTTGAACTGCATATGGTGCTGTAAGATTTCTCCAAAAAGTTGTTCCTTTCGTCCTTAACCACGGCCATGCCGTTCTTGTAAGCCAATTTTTAGCGGCAACTCCTTTACCTCTAAGCCAAGGCCATGCTGTTCCTTTTAGCCAATTCCAACCTGCTCTTGCTTGTCGAGCTACCCATGGTGCCGCTGTTCCTTTTATCCAATTCCAAGCCGCAGGAGCTGCTGTACCTCTTAACCAAGCAAAAGCACCAGTGGCTACACCAGCATATCCTAAAAGGCCACCAACTAATGAACTGCCTAAGGCTCCCCAAAAACTATAGTCGTCTCCTGCAAGCCATTGGTATAAAAATCCAGCACCAACAGCAAAACCGCCTATAATCGCCACTGTGCCCCAAGCTGGGAACGTTCCAACAACGATGACGATACCGCCGACAATCACGACTGTTGCGACGACACCGGCAATAATGGTTTGAACCCATTCATTATCCTTGAGCCATTCCCATGCATCGGCAACCCATGTATCTGCAAGCCAATCTTTAAAGTCTCCCCAGCCTTCTTTAAGGGTTTCACCAAACTCTTCTATTTTATTTAATGCTTGCTCTCCAAAATCTTTGATTCCATTTAATACTTTTTCATACCATGGTATGTCTCCACCGCCGCCATCTGCTGAATCTTTGCTATCACCAGGCTCGGTTTTGCTTATTTGTAGGTGTTCGGTTTCTACTTCCTCTACATTTGCAGAAACCGTTTGAACTATCAATAGTTGAAAGCTTAATAAAAATGCTAAGCTTATGAAAAGGGCAGCTTTAAATCCCCTATTTCGCACTAGCGCCACTTCTTCACCTTCCTTAAACATAACACTCTAGCAAGCTATTACTATGTGCTAACTACAAGAAATTTTACCTTTATATCCTTTTGGATCCCCAATTTTTGCTGATGATTCTGAGGTCACCGCAGGAACCATATTATCTGACACAGTCGTATATTTTCCTTTACGTTCTGTTTGAACATAAATCCGAAAATCTTCTGGAATAAATGTCATCTCAATCAATTTGTCATTTTGATTCTTTAAGGCATATTTTTCAGCTTCCTGTTCGGCTTCATCTAAGTGAAGCTTAACTGCGTTACATGCCATCTCATTCACTTCATCATCGTTGAAGAAAAATTTCATTGCTGTTTCCGCCGTCACTGATTCAGCATGATTCAAAATCCAAGCTTTAACATCACCCGGCATGGATTTCCCTAATTCGTTCTCGACAATCGTTACGAAATCATCCAACAGATCTTCAATCGGGTATGGATCCGGTCCTGTTCCGGCATTAAATGCATCCAATGCATCCTGGAAAAAATCATCCCAACGATCACCTAAATCATCCAGCGCTTCTTGTGTCTTATCCTGAAGGTCAATCCGCATATAACTATTGGCTGTTTTTGCAGCAGCCATTGCTGCAGCATCTGCACCTGTCTGTGTTACTCTTTTATTTATAAACACATTTGAAAAGTCAAAAAAAAGTAATCCTAAAAAGATGGCCGCTAGGACCATACAAACCATGATGATCACTGTTCCGCTTCCGCGTTCATTGTTTACTAGATTGTGTAACTCCATATTTAGTCTTCCTCCATTGGCATAACGGCATCAACCGTATAGGAAAAAGAGATATCATTAATAAAAGGCAACTGAACAACAGGCGCTTGCACCTCAACATTTACCTTTGCTTCTGTTGTACCTGGTCCTCCGGTTACGATAACATTAAGACCTGAGGCAGAATTCTCTGCAACTTGTTTCCAATTTGGATCATGGATGGCAGCTGCTCGTGCACCATCGCGAGCAGCTGATTCGGCCACAACTAACGAAAACGCAATTAAGCCAATTTGCCAGATAATTAGAATTGATAAAATGATTAAAGGGAACAAAGCAACAAATTCGATTACTTGAGAGCCTTTTTCATTGTTTGTATATTTTTTAAGGTTGCTCTTCATTTCCCCACCTGCTTACTAATTTTTAGATACCCTCAATTAACTCTTTTAACTTTGTAACAATAGCTGTTCCTATCGAATTATCACCCTGAATACCAGCTGCAATTGCACCCATAATCGCTAATACAACTAACCCTAAAGCTACCCATTCAAGCGCTTGTGCACCTCTTTCGTTTTTTACATAACGCGCATATACATTCCCAACTTTGTTCCAAGCTTTTTTTAACATACCAATAGTCCTCCTACATATTTGTTTTATAAACTATTAAATTACTGAGAAAAGAATATATCTAAACCAAATGCTTCCTTGTTATAAATAACATTTAGAGCTAATAGCCCAAGGATTAAACCAATAACAGCTGGGGCAATGAAAAACGTAGTTACAAGGGTCACTTGCGGACTTGCTTTAGCAGCTTTTTCTTTAGCAATGAACCCTCTAGTAGCGCGTAAATCTTCAGCTTGTAGCTTAAATGTTCGCGATACTGGTACACCCAGCGTAGTTCCTTGTATTAACGCATTTACAAGTGAATGAAGCTCTTTCGATGAATTTCGTCCCATTAAATTTTGATAAGCCGTAATTCGTGGAACACCTAACTCAACTTCTTTTGTAAATCTGTCTATTTCCTCACTTAGTGGTCCTTCAATTTGTTTCGTTACTTGTTTTAGTGCGCCATCCAAACTTACACCTGCGGATAGCGTGACACTGACCGTATCTAGGAAATCAGGCATCATAATACTGATCGTTTCTTGACGATGTCTCGCTTTAATAAAGAGCCAAATGCTAGGTCCAAAAAACCCACCTAAAATGGAGAGAACTACAATCTGTAACGCGAAAGGCAATCCTAAAATACCGTAAAACGATGCAAATCCTAAACCAATCATTCCTAGCACAAATCGAAAGCCATAGAAGTCCTGCAATTGAAGACCAAGCGGATTTCCTGCTTGCCCCAGATACATTTCATGTTTTGTTTTATCAGCAAAAAACGGATACTTAATTCCTACAGGTCCAGCTTGTTTCCCCCATTTAACAAGCGGGGTTAGCAACCTTTCCCTTAGCAATCTTTTATTCTTACTTTTTTTCGTTGAAAAACCGCCATTCGCCTTCAACAAATTATCTTTTTTGACTATATAAATATAGGCATATACAAGCCCGATAAACAGTAATATTAAAATCAAGATAATTAACACAAATGAAACGAAGGTTATAAACTCCATCTATCTACACCCTTATGTCTGTAATTCTTTTGATCAGGAGAAACGCTCCGAATACGATGGCAGAAAACACAGCAAAAACTAGCATTCCAAGCGGCTTGAACAAAACATTTAAAAAACCTTTAATAAACAAATTCATCATCATTGCCATTAAAAATGGCATAAAAACAAGGATGTAGGCAATCGAACGACTCTCAGCCGTTACTGTTTTAATTTCTTTATGGACGCGACTTCTTTCTTCAAGCGTTTCCGCCATATTCGATAATACTTCGGCTAAATTACCGCCAACTCGTTGCTGTATTAAAATAGTACTAACAAAAATATTAATGTCACTGCTGGACACACGTTCTTTGAACTCTGTCATGACATATTCTAAACTGTCACCTAGTTTAAGCTGGTAATCCATATTTTTGAATTCTAGCTTACTAGGTTCTTTCACATCCCTCCCAACCATTTCAATGGCTTGGGGAATAGTCTGGCCAGCTTTTATTCCGTTGGACATCATTCTGCATATTTCCGGGAGCTGTTTATTAAAGCTTTCTGTCCGTTTATCTTTTCTAGAACTTAAATAGAACTTTGATCCAAAATAGACAATGACATAAGCAAATAAAAATCCCATTAAAAATAGTAATCCTAATACAACTATATTGAAGAAAGTTAACAATCCTAACAGTAAGATATAAATCCCCATATACTCAGACGGTTTTAAAGCGATATCACCTTGAATGAGCTTTTTACGCAGCGACTCTGATATGTCTGAGGAATCAAACTTATCGCCGAAAACGAGAACAAAGCTTTTTCTTTCCTTTGTTTTTTCATGATCAAACCATTGATCAGCTCGTTTATATGCTGCCCTTGTACTTTTGCCTTTAAAAAGAAAGAAACACCCCATACAAGCTGTAAAAATGCTTGCTGTCAATAAAGCCCATGCTAAATTCATCTCACAACACCAGCTTTATTCTTTTTTATAATGTCAATCCCATAAGCAAGAAAACGATCGTAAATTTTGGGTACGTAACCGGTCGCTATAAATTCGCCTTGAATCGTTCCATCTGCATGTGTTGCACGACGTTCAAATTTATAAATATCCTTAAGTAAGAGCTCACCATCTTCCTCGACGATCTCAGAAATATGAACAATCCTTCTTTTTCCATCCGAGAATCTAGAAGTTTGAACAATTAAATCTAAGGCCCCAACAAAATAACCCCTGATTACCTCTACAGTCAGCGGCAAACCGGACATAATTACCATTGATTCTAGTCGCCCTAATGCATCTTTAGGACTGTTCGCATGAATTGTTGTCAAAGATCCTTCATGACCTGTATTCATCGCTTGAAGCATGTCGATCGCTTCAGATCCGCGAACTTCCCCAACTATAATCCGGTCAGGTCGCATACGAAGGGCGTTTTTTACTAAATGCCGAATCGTGATTTCCCCTTTGCCTTCCATATTTGGGGGGCGCGCTTCCAAACGAATTAAGTTTTCATAGGTAAATCGCAATTCAGCCATATCCTCGATCGTAACAATACGCTCTCCGTTTGGAATGGAACCGGATAATACATTTAATAATGTCGTTTTTCCACTCCCTGTTCCGCCAGATACTAGAATATTTGCTTTTGCTTTTACTGCTGCTTGCAGGAAGTCTGCCATATCTTCTGAAAAACTTCCAAAATTTCTTAGATCCTCCAAACTAAAAGGGTCTTTTTTAAATTTCCGGATTGATATCGAAGGTCCATCAACACTAATTGGAGGAATAACCGCATTCACACGGCTGCCATCTTGTAATCTAGCATCTACCATCGGTGAACTTTCATCAATCCGCCTGCCTAAAGGGGCAATAATCCGGTCAATAATGTGGCGGACATGTTGGTCATCTTTAAACTTTACATTTGATTTTTCAAGTTTCCCATGTCTTTCAATAAAAACCTCATTCGCACCATTTACCATTATTTCTGTAATCGACTCATCACGTAATAAGCTTTCAAGAGGTCCATAACCAACCGATTCATTGATAATTTGTTCGATAATTTGCTCTGTTTGATCAGAGGTGATAATCACTCGTTCCTCATTGATCATTTGAATAACTAAACGTTCAATGGTCTTTTTACGTTCCATTGGTGGGAGCATTGTAATACTTTCTAAATTGGCCTCTTTAATTAATCGATTTTTATAATGGCGAACCCACTGATCAACTTGTGTTTGGCCTACATTCCATTCCCGTTGATTTTCCTGTTTCGAGGTAAAGACGGAAGCTTTTTCTAACCAAGACATCTCCTCACCCCTTTATTCGTTTTGTTAATTCATCAATATACTTTTTCATATCAGTGGATACTTTATTTGATCCTTTGTCTTTCTTTTTCATATAAAATGCAGCTCCCATATTAATACTTGGTTGGATCGAAAAGTAATCAGAACGAATCGGACCATATGTTTCAGTATCAATAATTTTCTCAATATCTTTTTTAGTTAATTCAGATTTGGGATTAAATCGATTAATTAAAATAGATAGTTCCTCACCCCTGCCGATCTGAAATCGCTCAAAAAGATCATTCGCATACTTAAATGCTCTCAACCCAAGACTATCAGGTGTCAGGACATAATGAATATGTGTCGTTTCATTTAAACCTGTAAATGTAAAGTTATTTATCGTTGATGGCAAGTCTAAAATGACATAATCAAAATGCTTTCTAGCAACTCGAATTAATCTAGTTACCAATTCATCTGGAATTGATTCAGCTTTCGCTGGATCGGCTGGTCCGGTAATAATCGTAACCTTTGTTTCCTCATGATAATAAGCAACATTTTGTAGATGACGAATATCCATCTCATCCATAACAGGAATTAGGTCAAAATAAGAACGAAATGGTTTTGCACCAAAAAGGACATCAATATTTCCGAATTGTGCATTCAAGTCAATCAGAGCTACTTTCATTTCATGATGAACGCTCAACGTTTGAGCCGTGATTGCCGCTAGCAATGTTTTTCCACTGCCGCCTTTTGCACTGTAAAAAGCATGCACCTGCCCCGCTCCATAGCCCATGTCTGTTTCTTTTTGAAAAGTAAGCTGTTGATTGGTCACATGAATCAAATTTAACAGCCTTTGTTTCTCAATCGGAAAGATGATGACATCTTTTGCTCCGATGACAAGCCAATCACGTCCTTGTTCAAAATCATGATCAATCGCTAAACCGATTAAGACACTAGTAGACGTGGCTTGAAACTGATTAGGATCTTTTACTTCATTTAAATCCGCAAAAATATAATGAAAATGTTGTTGTTCTTGAAAGCTTCGTTTCCATTCTGTCACGACGTTTAACTCTATATTTGTTTCACTTAAAAGAGTGTGCAGCTGTTCAATCCACTCTTGATTCTTCGTAATCAATAATCCTTTAAAAGTACTCAAATATACGCACCCTTCCTAAAAATCTAGGACATCTATTCATTGGTTCAGTTTAGATGCTTTTACTAATTTGGATTTGCCCTATGAAGAGCTTTGACTTGCTCTTTTGACCTTCATTCGGTTTATGAAAGGCTTTGAACGCCATTTTTCTTCTCGGTTTCCTCTTCATTCGCCTTATGAAGAGTTTTCGCGACTATTTTTCTACTCGGTTTCCTCTTCATTCGCCTTATGAAGAGTTTTCGCGACCACTTTTCTACTCGGTTTCCTCTTCATACCCTTTATGAAGAGCTTTCGCGACCACTTTTCTTCTCGGTTTCCTCTTCATCCGCCTTATGAAGAGTTTTCGACGCCATTTCGCAACTCCGTTTCCTCTTCATTCGCCTTATGAAGAGTTTTCGACGCCATTTCGCAACTCCGTTTCCTCTTCATCCGCCTTATGAAAAGTTTTCGCCGCCATTTCGCAACTCCGTTTCCTCTTCATCCGCCTTATGAAAAGTTTTCGCCGCCATTTCGCATCTCCGTTTCCTCTTCATTCGCCTTATGAAGAGTTTTCGACGCCATTTCGCATCTCCGTTTCCTCTTCATTCGCCTTATGAAGAGTTTTCGACGCCATTTCGAAACCCCGTTTCCTCTTCATTCGCCTTATGAAAAGCTTTGACTGCTGCTACCGAACGCATATTCCTATTAAAACATCAACCTATTTCGCAGCTTTTGGCATTTCAGCTGTACTCGCTTGATTCACTCTTAGCACTCGAATTTGGACAGCTGTATTTTGGTGATGAATAATCGTTGCTGCATCATCTATTGGCAGCGCAACTTTTACCCTACCAACCGAAGATTCCGCATCTTCTTCTTCATCAGTTGAACTAGAATTAACCTCGACAACCGGGACATTGCTCAGTATTCTTTTGGTTTCAACTTTATCATTGGCATTATGATAAACCGCGATAATATCCACAAGGTCCCCAATGGCTAACTGCTGATCTTTGACCACTATTTCTGTAGCATCAAGCAAAACAACCCGTTCATTTGCTGGGATATCTAACTTACTTCTAACGAGTGAATCAGTGATTAGTTCTCCTTTTTTTAGCTCAACTAATGTTATCGTCTCTTTAAGTTCATCCATGCTCTTAATAAACGTTTCATTAGCACTTGTAGCCGGCAGATCCACCCAGTCAATGTCTGATTCACTAATTTCATGGTAGGAACTAATATTTTTAGCAGCAGCGGCAACTTTAACCATTTCACCTAGCGCTCGCTGTGCGTCGTTAATTTGAACTAATATAACACCAGCTGTTGCTACAGCTAATAAGAATGAAATCGTTAAAAAGATAATGGCCTTTCTTTTAGCATCAATCATCTAAGCACTCTCCGTTATCTATACTAAAACGTTAATAAAATTCAAATTTTGTACCTTCTGGTAGCAATAAAACTACTGCTATATTGAAACAAAGATATCAATTTTATCAGAACTGATCGGCAGACTTACTGGGTCAAGCTTATAAAAAGCAAACTCTCGATTATCAGCCGGAACTACCGTTCTTGCCGTGACATATATTTTGCCATCTGGAATATTCTTCAAAACATTTTCAAATAAAACTGACTTCGGCCCTGAGCCGATTTTTTGGTGCAAAGCCCCTTTTAACAAATGATATTTTTTTTGTTTACTAGTCTTTAATTTCAGGTAATGTGATGGCAGTTTATATTTGGAATCATTCGTTATCGTAAATTTCAAATGATCATATCGATTACATATCCGATATACATCTTCAAAAGAATGATCACGTAGTTTCTCTAAAAGAAATATCGTAAAAGCACGATTACTTGAGCCGTCCAAAAGATATAGCTTGCGGTTTGGATAACTCCAATTACTTATTCGTTTTAACAATCCGCCATCGGTTAAATATGGATCGTAAACATAAAGAAGATCGCCATACTGATCTAGGTAACTATGAATCTCTTCCAACTCATGTTGGCGCTGGCCTTTAACTAGATCAAGCTTTCGAGCAAGTAACCGATTTTGCTCATTTACAATCACGTCTTCTAGCGATAGATCTTTCTTGATTCTCGGTGTTCTAGTGAGGACATCATGTTCTAACAAACTCTTTTCAGAAAGACCTAATGATTCATCAACTATTATTTTCATGTAAAATCCTCTCTCAAATTAAGTCAGTTTTTATTAAGGGACTTGAAGACCTCTTCTCTTTTACGCTTATTTTTTTCTGAAACTTCATTTTCAACTTCTTGCTTATATTGAATTAAGGCATCATAACGCTGGTTTATACGTGTGCGCAACTTTTCGACCTCTGTTTCAGGTAATTGTTTTTCGACTTGGAGTTGATATGCAGCCTCATGCAAAATGCGTTTTTCTTCATAAGCAACATAGGCAAACGCTTTGCCAAGCTCACGAATATGTTCCCCAACTTCAACACTATGCATATTTACGTTATAACCGATGTCTGCTTTCTCAAAATTTTTCGCTGTTGTCGAACGTGCATCTTGTAAAAGATCATAAATTGTATTTGTTAATTCTATTTTTGAATTAACCGTAAAATAAGTTCCATTCCCTGCTTTAGCAGTCTCTTTTAACTGCTTTTGACCTGCATCATCAACGTTAAAACCAATAATGTTTACTTTTACATTTAAATCAGAGTTTGCTATTTTTTTAGCTTCTTCAACAGGATTTCCACCACATGTCTCAATCCCATCACTTACAATAAATAAAATGTTTTCTGACTGTTCACTAGCATTCACCTGCAAATCGCCATAACCTGCTTTAATGGTTGCTGCTAAAGGTGTCCAGCCGCTTGGTTGAAATTTTGACAAGGCAGCAGCTAACTTTGTTTCATCATAAATGTTCGATTCATACATCACTTCAGTACTCGAGCAAGATAATGTTTTATCCGCATCGCTGCCCGTTCCTTTGTGACCATAAACTCGTAATGAAATCATGCTGTCTTCAGGCAAACCGGATGTATATTCCTTGATTGCATTTTTGGCTAAATCCATTTTGACACCGCCTTGGACATGACCGGCCATGCTACCGCTTGAATCTAACTGAATGGCAATGTTTTTATAGGTTTCTTCTTCTGCAGATAAACCAAAACCACTATAATCTGGCGAAAAATTCGCCAAATCATTGTGTACTTTCTGATAATCCATACCAAACATATAAATAAGCCCACTAAAAATTTCTTCAATACTTAAATCCGTTACTTCGAACTCTTCTAATAATGAAGCCCAGGTTACTGACTCGTTATCCTGATTCATAATTGCAAGAGCATCACTTGTTTTTTTGCCGACTTCCTGTTGAACCATTTGTTTTGGATCAGCGGGTTGTTCGGGAAATTCTATTGCTTTCACCGCTGTAACAGCTTCTTCGTTTCTGGTTTCTTCAACTCTTTGCTCGCTTTCTGCTTGTGATTCTGAATTTTCATTTTTGGAACAAGCTACTAGAGCTATAGATAAAAATATTACGATAATAAAAAGGCGTTTATTAACTTTCACACATGAGCTCTCCTTGTTTCATTTTTAGAACTTTTTCAAAGCTAAAAAGATACTTTGAAATCCCTCTATTTACAGGAAATGCCACTCTGTAAATACTATAAAATTTTTATCATAGGTATGTTGTTAAGTCAATTTGACCACTATCCAAGCCAAAACCTAGCTATTAAATTATGACTATAAAACTCTCGGATTCATAATAATTAACAGGAATAAAGGCGGATGCTAAGGTAGGAATAAATGCGAGGAATGTAAAATTATTTGAAGAAAAAATCACTGTATTATTACAAATGTAACAATTACTGGGTATTTATTCTCTTTTTTTATGATCATTTTGTGAACAGCTATGAAAATGGTTTTATCCAAAAAATGAAATCGCTTTCCAAAATTCTAATTTTTAAGGACTTTTCCAACTTTTTTTTCATAAATACACAAATAAAAAAAGAGTGCCAAGGCAGACACTCTTACTTCCCGTTATGACTCTTATAGTCTAGCATTCATCTCCGTTTGGCAAATATTTGAAGTTGTTTTTCTTTCAAAATGAATGCCATTTACTAGCAATACTGAACCAAGCAGTATTACGCTAGCAGCAAAAAGCAGCGCTCCATCAAAGTTATTTGTAATTGCTGCTAGTAACCCAGCAATGGTCGGTCCTATCATTTGGCCAACTGCATAAACAGCAGTTAACGAACCAATGACCCTACTACTATTAGCCGGATACATATGCCTGGCTAATGTTGTTACGATTGCAGTAATCCCCATAAATGTAGCACCAAATAAAATAGCACTAATAACCAAACCTGTTTTTGACATTAAAAATACAGGAAATACAATACCAATAGCTTGTAATACCATTGCCACTATTAATGATTTAACAAATCCCCACTTATTTGCAAGTGTGGACCAAATGATACAAGAAGGAATAGCTGCTAAACCGACTACAAGCCAAACTATTGTTGCATTTCCATTAAAGTCTGGAATACTGTCAGCAATTAATACGATAAATGTTCCGGTTATGATATAACCGAAGCCCTCTAATCCATAAGCAATTGTTAACCAAAGGATCCATTTTTGAGGAGGAACTTGTCTGGCTTGTTCCTTGTTAGCGCCCCGTTCATTATAATAGTGATCATCTTTTAACCAAATCCAGACCACTGCACTAAAAGCTACACTTAAGACAGCTAAACCAAGCCATGCACCTTCCCAATTAAAATGATCAATTAATTCAGGAACTAATACTCCTGTTAAAAATATACCAAAGCCGACTCCGCCGTAATAAAAACCTGACCAATTGGTTTTACCTCTTTTAGCTAGCTGATCAAGCATAATGCTCGCAGATAAAACGAAGACAAACGCACTAGAAATGCCAGAAATAAACCGAAGAATATACCAAACTAGTTGTACGTGAATGAGACCCATAGCCGCTGTTGTTAGAAGGCTTATTACTATGGAAATTCGTAAGTAAAACGTTCTGCGCTGCTTAAAAGGAATAATTCCCGTTAAAGTAGCTCCGAGTAAATAACCTGCATAATTAGTTGTGGCCAATAAACCAGCAACTACATTTGAAATAGGCATATGTGGAAGAATCGGTGTATAAGCAAATCTGCCAATTCCCATCGCAATGACTAAAGAAAGGATTCCTCCTAGTAATAATAAAACATGCTTAATCAACGTTTAGCCCCCATCGCAAAATTTTGCTGCATTTCTTGTTTGTAAAAAACGAACTCTTTTTCAGTACTATTCCATCCATACAGAAGTTGATTTAATGGATAAATTTTTTTATAAAGCAGAAGCTAATTGTATCAAATCTACAAATAAAATTGGAGATGAATTTATGAGAAAAGTTGATTTTAAAAAAATCATAACTCTAAATTTAATAGTAAGCATTATATTTTGTTGCCTCATTCCTATTAGCAGCTTCGCACAAGAATCACAGCTAGCAGAAGCCCCCATTTTTATAGATGGTGAACCGTTTGACACAAAGTTTATTATGAGAGAAGGACATTTACTAGTACCTGCCCTCTTCCTCAAGCATACCGGGACGTTTGTCGACTGGAATAACGAATATCAATCTGTTGTTTTTAATGCAAAAGATAAAATGTTCGCAGTCCCCATTGGAAAAAAATTCACTGATGACTTTAATCCTCGAACTGGAACATGGGAAAGAGGAGTTCTTACAACAAAAGCCATTAAATTTCAAAACGAGGTTTTTGTACCATTAATTGATGTTGTAAAAAAATTAAATATGGATGTAAAATATGATACGACTAGCGATCGTACATATATAACAACACACTTAGATGTAAAATTTAATTCGATTAGAAATATTAACACTAATAAAAAACTAGTGGCTTTAACATTTGATGATGGACCCGAAAACCACTACACACCTCAAATTCTAGATATCTTGAAAGAAAAGGGTGTTCCTGCTACTTTTTTCGTAATGGGTCAGCAAGTGAAAGCCTATCCAAAGATCATGCAACGAATCGTTAATGAAGGACATGCAATTGGAAATCATAGTTATACACATCCTAACTTAAGCAACGAATGGTCAGCTACAGTCAGAAAAGAACTAGAATCAACATTAGCTGAAATTCAGTATAATCTTGGAATTAAACCAGATCTTCTTAGGCCGCCTTATGGATCGGTGACAAAAGCAGATGTTGCTATGATAAATAGACTTGGATTACGCAATATCATGTGGTCTGTCGATACAATGGATTGGAGCGGATTATCCTCTGAACAAATATTACAAATTGTTGAGAGACAACTTACACCAGGTGGTATTATCCTCCAACACAATTTCCAAGAAGGTCTCTTGCTAGACGGATCTGTTGAAGCCCTGCCACAAATCATAGATAACTTACATGCAAAAGGCTACAAGTTTGTTACTATACAAACTTTACTAGCAAATAATCAATGAAATAATCTTAATTAATGAAGCGCACCACTACTTTTACAAATGGTGCGCGTATTTTTTCTCATCTTAACTGAAAAAAATACTAAAATAGATGAAACCTCCTCTTATATTGAAACGTATATAAAATAAATTAATTTTAAAGGGTGATGTAATTATAAATTTCAGATAAAATAGAAATAAATTACAACAAAAAACAAGCACATTCATGGAGGAAAGTAAAATGAAAAAATTTATGTCAGTATTACTTGCAACAGCTTTACTCTTTTCACCTGTTGGTAATGCATTATTCCAAGACCAACCAACGACTGTTGAAGCAAAATCCTACAAATCGGGGAAAAAGAGCTTTAACAGCAACAACGGAGCTACCAATAATAATTCCTTTTTCCAAAAGAAACAAGACAACACAACAACCAATAAATCAACAACAACACCTACTAATCCAAAAGGTGGCTTTATGTCAGGCGGCCTAATGAAAGGCTTAATGTTAGGTGGACTTGCTGGCTTACTATTTGGTAGCTTGTTTGCAAACATGGGCATTCTTGGATCTATTTTAGGTTTGATGATCAATGTATTAGCCATCATTGTTTTAATCTCAGTAATTCGTAAAATCTTCGTCTTTTTCAAAGATAAAAAGAAAAAAGAGGATATGAATCCATGGAGAGGTTAGTTATTCCTGAGCAAGATATTATCAATGCCATTTGCGTTTATATTTCCCGTAAAAAGCATATCAAGCCCGAAGAAGTTGAAGTTGAATTAATGTATGATGATGAGTATGGTTTTTCGGCAGAAACATTTGCAAATGGGCAAAAACAAGTACTAGTTACAGGAAATATGATTGAAGCCTTACGATTGTGGCTTGAAGAGTTTTTAAATCGTGATCCGTTTGCTGGTATTCAGCTTGTACTAGATGATGATCAAGGTATCATAGCTGTTATTAATTAAAAAACACATGCAAAAACCAATCCCAGCGAACAACGGGGATTGGTTTTTTTATTTCAAAATTATAATAAATCCAGCCAATCAGTTATACTTCTTTGATATCGAAAGAGATCACTCGGTCTGTATTGGGATTATATACAACTGTACCTCTTATCTTAATTTGTTCCTGTTGAGAATGTAAAATATATTCAAAGATTTCCCTAGTTTGAGTTGGCGAAATCTGTGTTTTTCCAACTGATTTATAATCTGTTACCCGATAACCCGGATAAGCGGATTGCGTAACAGCTAATAAATATTTCCCCCATTTTTCTTGTTCCAACTCAGGTGTAGGAATAATTTCAACGTTGATCACACCGAGAGAAACATTGGCCCCTAACGCTTCAAATGCTCGACGATGTAAGTTTATTCTATTTGCTGGATAACCAGCTACCCTGTCAACTACTTCAACGAGAATTTCTCTTTGTCCAGGTTCTGATAGGTTTCGAATTTTAAGCGTTTGCCCACACTGATAAGGTGTATTTTCACCAACTGCTGCTGTCATATATTGATTATCCGACCATGGTATGTTACATTTTGTAACTTGTCCCCCGTCTGTCCAAGTCGCTTGACCTGTAATTCGATAATCAGAATAATAAGGGCTTATTGCTGGACTTCTATAATATGGATGATATGCTTGAGGTTGTTGGTAATATGGCACATGTTGATAATAGCCATTTACATACGGGTTTCCATAATAATTAGACATAGTCATTCCTCCAGTATGAAAGATACTGTAACATATGCACTAGGAAGGTTGGTTGGTGACTGAAATTTTATTCCGTTTTCGACAAGTGCCAGGCACTGGTCGAAGAAAACCACTGAGTTGTTGACACAAAGTTAATTTTATGGTATTTATTTTGTGTTAGCACTCACTCAGCCAGAGTGCTAGACCAGCACCTATTGCTCACAGAGCAATGCACTTATTTTTACTACATATATAATCATTTAATTTATGAGGTTATTTTGAAAGGAGCGAGTTATGATATGGCTAAAAAAGAGTTTCAAGCTGAATCAAAAAGATTATTAGAAATGATGATTAACTCTATTTATTCACACAAAGAAATCTTTTTAAGAGAGTTAATTTCAAACGCAAGTGATGCCATTGATAAAATGTATTACAAAGCACTAACAGACGACTCTATTAATTTTGAAAAAGAACAGTACTATATCAAAGTAGTCGCTGATAAAGAAAATCGAACATTGCAAATTGTCGACACTGGTATTGGGATGACCCAAGAAGAGCTAGAAAAAAATCTTGGAATTATTGCTAAAAGTGGCTCTTTAGCATTCAAAACTGAAAATGAGTTAAAAGATGGCCATGATATTATTGGACAATTTGGGGTCGGCTTTTATTCGGCCTTTATGGTTGCGGATGTCGTCACAGTGGTTACGAAAGCTTTCGGAAGTGAACAGGCCTATAAATGGGAATCTACTGGTGCAGACGGATATACGATGGAACCTGTCGAAAAAGAAACTGTAGGCACCGAAATCACTCTAAAAATTAAAGAAAACACAGAAGATGAAAACTATGATGAGTTTTTACAAGAATATCGCTTAAAAGCAATCATAAAGAAATACTCTGATTTTATTCGCTATCCAATTAAAATGGACACAACAGTAAGCCGTCCTAAAGAAGACAGTGAGAATGAATTTGAGGATGTAAAAGAAGAACAAATCGTCAATAGCATGGTACCAATTTGGAGAAAGAATAAAAACGAGCTTACGGATGAAGATTATGAGAACTTTTATAACGAAAAACGTTATGGGTTCGACAAACCGCTTAAGCATATTCATATTAGCGTAGATGGTGCGGTACGATATAATGCAATTTTGTTTATTCCTGAAACTATACCATTTGACTATTATTCTAAGGAATTTGAAAAAGGCTTAGAGCTATACTCAAGTGGCGTTTTAATTATGGAAAAATGCGCAGATCTGTTACCTGACTACTTTAGCTTTGTTAAAGGAATGGTTGATTCAGAGGATCTATCTCTTAATATCTCAAGAGAAATCTTACAGCATGATCGCCAATTAAAATTAATTGCAAAAAATATTAAAAATAAAATCAAAAGCCAGCTTCAAAGTCTCCTAAAAGATGAAAGAGACAAATACGAGAAATTCTATCAATCATTTGGCAGACAATTAAAGTATGGTGTATATAGTGATTTTGGTGCTAATAAGAGTGACTTGCAAGACTTATTAATGTTCTACTCTTCTAAGGAAAAGAAGCTTGTTACATTAGATGAATACGTATCAAGAATGCCTGAAGATCAAAAATATATTTACTATGCAGCTGGTGAATCCAATGAACGAATTGAAAAGCTGCCACAAACAGAATTAGTTGCTGAAAAAGGCTATGAAATTCTATACTTCACCGATGATATCGATGAATTTGCCATTAAAATGCTAATGAATTATAAAGAAAAAGAATTTAAATCCGTTTCAAGCGGTGATCTAGGTATTGAAGAAGATAGCCAAAACAGCACTGAAACAGAAGAAAAAGAAAACAAGGATTTGTTCGGCTATATGAAAGAGGTACTAGCAGGTAAGGTTAAGGACGTAAAAGCATCGAAACGCTTAAGATCACATCCTGTATGTTTATCAACTGAAGGCGAAGTAACAATCGAGATGGAAAAAATACTTCAAGCGATGCCTGATAATCAAAATATTAAAGCTGATAAAATCCTTGAAATCAATGTAAACCATGATGTTTTTAAATCACTAAAGTCTTCGTTCGAAACAGATAAAGAAAAATTAAATCTTTACACAAACCTTCTATATAGCCAAGCATTATTAATCGAAGGTTTACCAATCGAAGATCCAGTTGAATTCACAAATGATGTATGTAAAATAATGGTGTAAAAAAGCTTGGGGAAATCCCAACGGGTTTACTTGTGAGGTGCAAAACGGTAAATCGCAGACCGAATCAAATAGCAAATCACATAAACTTCACAGTAAAAAGGATTAGAGATGCAATATCTCTAATCCCTTTTTACTTTTCATTTTCCCCCGAAACCATCCGTAAGTTGTCCAATTTCATTAGATGCTAAAGCGAGTTTGATATATAAGCGGAGAAATTTCGCTTAATTAGGAAATGGCACTGAAAATAGCTTAAATAGACGGAAAGATTCCGCCTATTTACTCGAAAAACGTAAAAATGGGTACCTTTGCTTTGCTTAATCGGAAAATCTCCGCTTATATACCCCAAACCAAGCTCTATCCTGCTGTTTAACCGAAAAATCTCCGCTTAATATTAATAACTCTAGTTACTCAATTATAATCTACATACTCAATCTCAAAATCAAGCACCCTCCAATATTTATTTCATACCCTGTGATTTACTATGTGAATTAGGAGACGATAAGTTATTAAAATTCTCCAAAATGTTTATAAATCAATAAAAAACGCACTGTGAATTATAAAGTGAATTCAAGTGCGCTTTCCTATGTGTTTTACAATGTTTGTACCTCTGAAGTAAACCTGTTAGGGAAATCCCCAAGCTTTTTGCCTTATTACACTCATGGCCTTGCGTTCATTATCTTTAACTTACATTATAAGTAATTTCTAGTAATACTCAAACTCTGCCCCGCTCAAGTCCCCGTTGATTCACTCTATGCTATTACAGATCTATTTTTCTGTTAAATTCTAAAGGATATTCAATATGTGTAGCTTCAATATCAAATATAGGCTTAGGAACTTCTGCCTTCCCAGTTAACAATAGCTTCAAAGCCAAGTAAGGGAAATTAATCCCTGAGAAACACGAAATATGTAAACCACCGGACATTCTTGGGTTAATTTCTAGTAACTTAGGACTTCCTTGATTATATCTAATTTGGATATTATATATATACGGAATCTTAAAGGTGTCATTTACCTTTTTAGCAATCTCCAGCAACTCTTGTTTCCCTTCAAGCATCCGAATTCTTCCAAATTCTTTTTTTCTAGGAACAGCAGCTAATAACTCCCCGTCATATGCTAAGCAATCAATGCTATATTCATTCCCTGATAAATACTCCATGACCATTAAATCATCGAATGTCTCATGGCCAGCTAAAATATCCGTTACATCATGAATGGATATTTGATTGGATACGTACCCAATCAATCCTTCTAGTGTTACACGTTCTTCAGTTAGTATTCGAAAGCCAGCTCCACCAATCCCATTACATGGTTTAAAACAAACTTGATATCCTAACTTCTTGATATTTTGATAAGCATTTACA
The DNA here is from genome assembly GCF_900240995.1 of Bacillus sp. Marseille-P3661. Lineage (NCBI taxonomy): Bacteria > Bacillati > Bacillota > Bacilli > Caryophanales > Bacillaceae > Bacillus > Bacillus sp. Marseille-P3661. Next base: position 87,621 of record NZ_LT965958.1, on the reverse strand, counting down.
AAGTCGTGAACATTGTTAACAACCTCATACGCAGGCAGCGGCGCAAATGCGTCCTTTTCACATCGTTTAAATAGTTTTCCTTTATCAGAAATTTGCTCAACTAAATATGATGGCGGCCCTAAAAGTTGAGTTCCAATATTATTAAATTCTTTTTCATGTTTCATAATTTCTGTTAAACGGAACTGTGGAATAAAAATATCAATTTTGTTTTTACGGCAGTATTCCAAGCAATATTGAATATAATCATCTACATTTAAAACAGGTTCCTGCTCTGAATGATCGCATAGCAGAAAATATACACTTTTTGGATTTGGGTGTGTTCCATAGATCTCAAATTCAATTTGGTCCGGATTTTCTTTGATCATTTTAATATAATGATAAACAGTGGAAAACCAACGGTTAAACCAAATTCTTTTTTTCATATACATGGCTCCTTTTTAATAAGTCATTAGTAAGGCCGATTTAGGATGTGTCTGCATTCATTGATATATACTTAATGTTGTTTAAAAGGATATTCCATTACTAGGTATTGCCAATTCTTTCATTTGCTAATCTTTTAAAGCTTCTTGTTAAACTCACAAAATCTCGTCATGACAGAAAAACCATTTGGTAGTTAAAAGCCAAATGGTTTTTTATAGAAATATTCATCTTCTTTCAGGTACTGCCGGCACTACGATTGCATTTGGAACATCTGCTGGGTTCACTTTGAACGCTTTGTTGTATTTTTTCGGATTTGTAATATATTCTGGTTCATTTGATCGCCATGTAAAAAAACAGATAGCACACTGATACATTTCCCAAACTCCATATTTAGGTGATTTAGCAATTACGTCACTGTATGATTCACACCGTGGACAAATGTGCATGCTGAACACTCCCTTTTTGTTGATTTTGTAACATCTCACCAAGAATTCCCTCCCACTTTTCTGTGTTTACTGGGGATTTAAGGCCTTGAGAATAATGACCTCTTATTTCTGGTGCTATCGGAGTAGTTGCGTCTAAAATTATTTTATCTGTTATTCCTGCAGGGTCAGAACCAGGATCAAGTGGGAGAACCGACAGATTCGGAATTACGACTGCATCATATTTTGGGTGAAGTTTTGTAGAAAGTGCCCACATAACCTGCGGTAAGTTAAATGGATCAACATCCTCATCCACAACAATAACCATTTTACAATAGCCCAATCCATGCGGTGTTGTAAGTGCCCGCATACCGACTGCTTTTGCGAAACCTCCATACCTGCTCTTCGTTGATATAATTGCTACAAGTCCATGTGTATACATCGCATTTACAGCAACAATTTCTTCCGGATACGCATCTTTTAATTGTTGATAAAGAGGTACGCATGTATTAACACCCATCATATAATCAATTTCCGTCCAAGGCATACCTAGATAAAGATGCTCAAAGATTGGATCTCTACGATGGTAAACACGATTAATTTGAATGACCGGCATATTCCGCCCACCAGAATAATGACCGGTAAACTCACCAAACGGGCCCTCAAATTCACGTACTCCTGCCAGAATTTCACCTTCCAAAACAACTTCTGCACCCCAAGGAATATCTAGATCTGAATCCTTTGCTTTAACAACTCTATACGGCTCACCTTGGATGGCCCCAGCCATTTCATATTCGGACTGATCATATAAAATTGGAGAAGACGCTACAGTTGTGATCACAGGCTCATTTCCTAGCGTTATCACTACAGGTAAATTTTCACCACGTTCTTCAGCCTGCTTTAAATGAATCGCTATATCATGCTGCGGTACTGGCTGAATGCCTAAACGGTCTTTTCCTTTCACCTGCAAGCGGTAGATCCCCACATTTTGCTTGCCATAATGTGTTGGGTCGTCCTGGTCTCGAGATATCACGCATGCTTTATCTATGTAGCAGCCACCATCGCCTTCATTTAATCGAAACAATGGCACTATTTCAAACAGATTGATATTATCAATTATTTCTATTTCATGAAATGGTGCAATTTCTTCACGCTGAACAGCAACTGGATACTGAGCATATCGTCTAGCAAATTCAAAGAACTGCTCTTTGACTGGCGTATTCTTCGGCATTCCCATCATTAACGCATGGTTTGGCCATGAGCCAATAACGTTCATAGCGATGCGAGCTTTGTAATATCCATTAATAGTATTGAATAATAAAGCAGGTGTATCTTGTCCCAAATTATTAATCGCCCGCGTCGCAGCACCAAGATCGGTATCCGGCATAACCTCCTGATTAATCATTAGAAGCTGATTCTCCTCTTCAAGCTTTTGTAAAAACTCCCGAAAATCATAATAAGCCATACTCGTCCCTCCATAATATGATCTACCCTCGGATATCCAAATTTTAAATCAATCAACTAGTTTACTTACTTTTTATTTAGTTCATCTATTAATTCCTGTCCTAATTCTATACACATTTGTGTTAGTAATTGAATGTCCTCCTTGTTGATATGATCTACATGTACCCCACAGCAGATTGCGAAATTACCTGAATACTGTTTTCTAAGTTGAACAGCAATCTCTTCTGTAACATAAAACTCTTTATGGTTCTGAAGTTGAATGGTCTGCAATGGTTCTAATCTTGCACCTGCCGTAATCGTTCCTAAATGCGGACGATCTCCACCATAAATCATCACTACTAAATCCTCACCCATTTTGTAAGCGTTTAACTTCAGGTTGATACTTCCTAATTGTTTTTGTAGTTGAATCACTTGCCTTCACTTCCTCACTCTAAAACCAAGCCAAACCGACTTATAAATTTATTATATCTAGCTCTATATCATATTGATAATATCTATTAAATGTATATATAATACTTTAAAGGTATAAAACGGAGGCACAATATGGATATTAGACAATTACGCTATTTTATTGCAATTGCTGAAGAAGGAACCATTACCAAAGCTGCGGATAAACTTCATATGGCACAACCACCACTTAGTCGCCAATTAAAATTAATGGAAGAAGAGCTCGGAATTATGCTTTTTGAAAGAAATAAGAAAAAGAAAGTAACATTAACCTTGCAAGGTGAATTGTTTCTGGAGAAAGCTAAACAAATTTTATTTAGTTTAGAAGAAGGTATTAAAGAGGTAAAGCAATTTGGAGACCAGATTAGCGGTACATTAGCTATTGGTTCTACTGTATATTGTGCACCACTAATGGTAACAGCATTAACTAATTTTCGAAAGCAATATCCTGACCTTCGTTTTAATATATGGGAAGGTAATTCTACTCGGTTAGCAGAATTGCTAGAAAACCGCAAAATTGATATCGCTATATCTGCCGGCCCTTTTTCGAAAACTAATATAGAAATCCAAAAACTAAGTGAAGATCCATGCGTGTTAGTTGTTCCAACTAACTTTCATTTTGAAGAGGACTTAATCGATGTGTCAGTCATCGCGACACTCCCATTAATACTGCTGCGCCCCTCCTTTGGTGGTGGTCTTTATGATCAAATAATAAATGAGTTCTTAAGAAGAAATATAGAGCCAAACATACTTTGTGTATGCCATGATTCAGCCATGCTACTGAATTTAGTTTCAACTGGTTTCGGCGCCACTGTCATTCCTTCGTCCATCGCTTCATTTCTATGGCAAAAGCCTTCAGGACAATATAAAATCTATAAAATTAAGGAAAATCCGTGGATATCAGAGCCAGCCCTTATTTGGAGATCCAACGGCTTTCTATCAGCTGCTGCCAAAGAATTCATCCATTTAATTGAAACAAATGATTAACCTTTTTTGGGCAATCTAGTTTAAGGCAAAATTTTCAGTATACTATTTTCATTAATGATACAAGCTAATGGTAATAATGATGGTCTCTAAAAAGGGGATAGCTTATGTTTTTTAAGAAAAAAGATACAAATGATAGTATCTCACAATTAATTCAGCAATTTAATAAATCCAGTGATTTTATTACCTATGAAAATAAAATTGGACATACAACGTTTTTTGTTTCTTATTTTAAATCCATCATAGATGTTGAAAAATTGCATCGTGATATACTGCCGTACATAAATGAAAACTCTTTAAAAAGTCTTGAAACACTATCTACAGAAATCCCAATTGCAAATAAAATTATTACGACTGACGAAAAAGAATTTAGATCAAAAGTTCTAACTGGATACATTATGATTTATTTAAATCATCAAGCGCCAACTAGATATTTGCTAGTTCAAGCAGAATTAAAGCAAGCACGGCAAATTTCTATACCTGAGGTTGAATTCAGTGTTGTTGGTCCTAAAGAGTCATTTGTTGAATCTATCGATGCAAATATTAATCTTATTCGTAAGCGGATCCCGAGCCCAAACTTACAGATTACAAGTGTAAAGGTTGGCGATATATCGAATACAGCCATTTCTATTCTTCATATCGAAGGGATTGCTAATAATGAAAATGTGAATACAATCGTTCAACGTATTAAGGATTTACAATTTGATCAAATTATTGACAGCTCATATATTACTCAATTAATTTCAGATAATCACAATTCACCATTTCCATTACTGCTAGATACCGAAAGACCTGACCGTGCTGCCTCTGTATTGAGTGAAGGCAAAGTTATTATTATTGTTGATGGATCTCCACATGTATTAATCGGACCCACAACACTAACAGAATTTTTCTCGGCGTTTGAGGATTATTTTTTAAATCCACATGTAGCGTCCGTTTTTCGGTTGATTCGTGTATTTTCAGTTTCGTTTTCATTATTAATTACACCCATATATGTAGCAGTACTCACCTATCATTTTGAATTAATACCGAAAGACTTAATGAATACCCTTGTTACCTCTCGTGCCCAGGTTCCGCTTCCACCTTTCTTGGAAGCTGTTTTTCTAGAATTAACAATTGAATTGTTAAGAGAAGCTGGAGCACGTCTCCCTACAAAAGTAGGTCAGACAATCGGTATCGTAGGTGGTATCGTAATTGGGACTGCCTCCGTTGAAGCTGGATTAACCAGTAATGTCTTATTAATCATTGTTGCGCTTTCTGCGTTAGCTTCGTTTACAACACCAGTTTATCAAATGGGCAATACGATCCGTTTATTGAGATTTCCTTTCTTATTATTTGCTCATGTTTGGGGTTTAGTAGGCATTGTATTATGTTTTGCATTTCTATTAACTCATTTAATCCGATTAACATCGCTTGGTAGACCTTTTTTGGAACCACTTTATCCGCCAAGACTTGCGGATCTAAAAGATGCTTTTATTCGTTTGCCCTTTTCACAGCAATCTAAAAGGCCATTTGAACTGCAAGTAAATGATCAGCCACGCTTTAGTGAAAAAAAAGCTATAAATAAAAAAGATATAGATGAGTAACGTTGTAGGTTGATACACAATCATTAATGAAAATGATCGTCTGCTATTGAAGTGAAATTAGCAGATCCCTGTTCGAAACTCGTAGTCTTACCAATAATTAGACCAACATAAGGGTGAATTTAAAATGTTACAACCAATCGATAAAAGATTTAAGATTCCCTCTTTCTTAGTATTATATTTAATATCATCCGTACAAATTGGTGTTGGTGTTTTAGGGTTTCAACCCTTTATATTTGATGCTGGTAACGATGGTTGGATTGCAGTAATTCTAGCAGGTCTGATGGTCCATATGGTAATATGGGTTATTTATACCCTCCTAAATAAGGGCCAACGTGATTTAATTGATATCCACAAATATGTATTTGGAAAATGGTTAGGACATACTATGGACGTTTTAACGCTGTTCTATTTTTTATTTACTTCTATAGTAGTGTTAAGAAGCTATATTGAAATCGTTCAAGTATGGGTGTTTAATGACATGGAAACATGGAGTTTCGCATTAGTATTTATGCTGCTAACCTATTATATAGTTATGGGTGGATTTCGCACAGTTACTGGTATTTGTTTTTTTAGTCTGGTCCTGCCGAGTTATTTAATGTTTACCTTTTTATACCCAATTGAATTTGCTCGCTGGGAAAATTTATTGCCCATACTAGAAACAGATATTATGCCATTATTTAAAGCCTCTTTGAATATGACGTTAAGTTACTTGGGTTTTTCAACTTTACTTATTTTTTATCCATTTATCGAAGAGGGTCAAAAATCACAAAAATGGGCCCACTTGGGTACGTTTATTACGACAACAGTGTATGTTTTTATTGAAATTATTTCGATAACTTATTACAGCAAGCTTCAACTTAAAGAAGTAAATTGGCCTACATTAGGTTTGTGGAAGATTGTTGAACTACCTTTTGTCGAGAGATTTGAATATATCGGCATTTCGTCATGGTTAATCGTAATTCTACCGAATATAGCTTTGATGATGTGGACAGCAAGTCGCATTGCCAAAAGAGTATCTGGCTTTAAACAAAAATATCTCCTAGTCATCTTATTAATTTTTCTGTTTATAGGTTGTAATTTTTTCGATACACGTGAACAAATTAATCAATTAAGCAATGCTGTTGCGAATTTCGGGAAATATTTTGTATTTGGTTACATTCCACTTCTCCTCGTGCTTCAAACTATTATTGGTAAAGTGAGGAAAGGAGTATGAAAAAAGCAATCATTGTTATTCTTTTATTAAGCTGCAGTATTGTGTCAGGCTTATTTACAAATGAACGTATTGTTGATGATATATATATAGTGATGATTGTCGGCTACGATTATGTAAATGAACATTTATTTACGGGTACAGCTGTTGCACCGCAATATAAAGCAGACAACACAATTGAAAATATGGCTTATTCTGATACATCATCTTTGGTATATGAAAATCGAGACAAGCTAGAAGCAAAATCACAAAACCCCTTAATAAGCGGGAAACTTGAAGTCGCACTCTTTAATAAAGAATTAGCCGAAAAAAAAGGTTTATTACCATATGTTGATAATCTACTTCGAGATCCTAATATCGGTTCTCGTGTATATTTAGCCATTTTTGATGGTTCGACAGAAAAAGTTCTTCATAAACAGTTCAAAGATCAACCAACCGGAGTATACTTTTCTGATTTACTTGAACAAAATATTGAATATGATAATTTACCATTTACAAATTTGCACACCTTTTCATTTCAATATTTTGCTGAAGGAGCTGATCCTATATTACCTTTATTAAACGAGGAAAAAGAAAAAGTGAATATTAGCGGTATAGCATTATTTAATAAAGATAAAATGGTTGATAGTATTGAAAAAAGCGACTTTATCTATTTCAGAAGCATGTATAATAACTTTAAAAATGGGGCCTTGTTGGTACAATTAGATAATAATGATCGCGCATTTATCACAAGTATTAAATCTCACCGAAAGTTTAAGATAACAAACAACACTCTAACACCTAATCCGAGTATTACAATTAATATAAAGATGAAAGGTACACTAAGGGAATTTGATGGTCCAGAGACTAGTCCTTCATTAATAAAAGAAATTGAAAAACAAATAGAAAAAGAAGTTAAAACGAAAACAAGTAATATGATAAAAGATTTCCAAGCAAAAGGCATAGACCCAGTTGGAATTGGCGAACAATTTAGAAACTACGATAGAAATTGGGATAAAAGCAAGTGGGAAGACCTCTATCCTAACGTCAAGGTTACGATTAATGTAGATTTTACAATCTTAGAGCATGGTGTCGTCAAATAATTAACTTTATATTCATAAAACAAATCCGGTACCAATAGTTGGTGCCGGATATTTTAGTATGAACACTTATTTTATAAACCTTTTATTAATCTATTAAATCAAAATATATTTAAAATATAAACAACTTAAGAAGTTATTGACGCCCTAACGTGTTGTTGGTAAGATTCTTTTGATATATTCGAATAATAAAACACCTTGTATAAGTTCAAGAATATGGCTTGAGCGTTTCTACCAGCTACCAAAAATAGCTTGTCTACGAGGATTAGAGATAACGTGTATCCTCCGTCCTCCTATCCGTTGTAGAACAAAACTTTGGCAGCCTAGCCAAGTTTTTTTATGCAAAGGGATTTAGTCAATGATTAAGGAGGAAATATTTTATGAAAGAATTTTTTAAATTTACTGAACGTGATACTACCTATAAAAATGAAACGCTAGCAGGCATTACAACGTTTTTGTCAATGGCCTATATTTTAGTCGTTAATCCGATTATTTTGAGTCAAGCTGGGATGGATCAAGGTGCTGTATTTACAGCAACAGCTCTTTCTGCCATTGTTGGAACACTGCTAATCGGAATTTTAGCGAACTTTCCTATCGGAATTGCACCGAGCATGGGTCTTAATTCATTTTTTACCTTTTCCGTATGTATTGGAATGGGCATTGACTGGCCCGTTGCTTTAACTGGAGTGTTTGTAGCAAGTATTATATTCGTTTTCTTAAGCTTGTTCAAAATTCGCGAGAAAATAATTAACGTCATACCTCAAGATCTAAAGCATGCCATTGCAGCTGGTATTGGCTTTTTCATTGCGTTTATTGGTTTAAAAAATGCAGGTATTATCGTATCGAATCCAGAAACATTCGTCTCCATCGGAAACCTAACTGCCCCCTTAACTGCACTAGCTATTGTTGGCTTTATTTTAACTGTCTTAATGCTTGTTCGCGGAATTCATGGTGGCGTTTTTTACGGAATGGTGATTACTACAGTTTTAGGGATGATCATCGGATTAATTGAGGTCCCTTCTTCAATTGTAAGCAAAATACCTAGTCTTGAACCAACCTTTGGTGTAGTTTTCTTACATTTAGGAGATATTTTTTCAGCTGAACTAATAGCTGTCATTTTTACCTTTTTATTCGTAGCGTTCTTTGATACTGCTGGGGCTTTAATTGCGGTAGCAAGTCAAGCAGGATTGATGAAGAACAACAAAATTCCTAATGCAGGCCAAGCTTTACTAGCTGATTCTGCCTCAGGTGTAATTGGTGCAATCTTAGGTACATCTACAACCGCTTCGTTTGTAGAATCATCTGCTGGAATTTCAGTTGGCGGACGAACAGGTTTCACTTCCATTATTATCTCAGCTTGTTTCTTTATTGCATTGTTTTTTTCGCCCATCTTATCCGTCATTACGCCAGAGGTAACATCTCCTGCGTTAATCATTGTAGGTTCTTTGATGGCCATGGAAATGGGCAAAATAAATTGGAGTCGCTTAGAAGTCGTCATTCCATCATTTGTAACGATCATTATGATGCCACTTACATATAGTGTAGCTACAGGAATTGCGTTAGGATTTATTTTATATCCATTGGCATTAATGGCACAAAAACGATTCAAAGAAATACACGCAATTATGTATGTACTTTGCATTTTATTTGTCATGTATTTTATCTTTGTATAGACATTGGGTTAAAACGATCGCTTGGATTTACAAAATCCAGGCTTTCTTTTTATTTCATCTCACTAATTCTCACATTAAATATCATCGACAAACCTACGATAATAATTATTGATAATAGCCAAGCTACTATTGGTCTTTTATGGTGGATAGGTAAAATAAAAAATATAAACAGTGTAAATAAGATGGACCATCCATAGTTCCAACCATTATGATATGTAATAAAACCCAACCTCATATTAATAAATTCGATTACTAAATAAATTCCCGACCATAACAAAAACCACATGAAACGCTTGCCCCAACCTTCAGGAAACCTTCCCAAGTATATTAAGACAGTAGAAATATAGGAGACAAACATTGCAAGAATCGTGACCGTTGTATGATTTGGAAGAATTAAATCAATAAATAACCACATCGATTGCTTATAAAGTAAAAAATTATACAAAAGATCTCCAATCATGAAAAATAAAATCGTCGGGTAATAGCTTTTCCAATTTCTCCAATCTCCCCAAATATAACCTGCAATCAAATACAGTGTATTAATCATAATATACATAATACCATTCCTTTAAAATTGTATTACTATAATCTCCCCAATTCTACAATGTTATTAGTTCAATATTTGGGTACATCTCCTCTTCAATTACACCGGTAATACTGGTAATTTTGGGTCAATATTTCATTAAGAGCGTGACCTTCAAATCTGCATCTTTTTCCAAAATCGGATTAAATTAAATATAGTAATTTTTTTATAAATCCTCTACTGTTAAGGGAGGGAGGAATATAAAATGAATTATAAGTCATTTACCGACATTATAAATAGTGCGGATACAAACGCAGGAGTAACCTATCTAAAAACTCTGTGGTATCAAAAGCAAGAGGGCTATTATAATTTTAATGATTATCGAACATTCTTGAACCACTACAAAACCTTCCAACTTTATGCTCCCCCGAATTGGAATTTATTATGGGATGGTAATTATTTTTCAATTTCTAAAAAAATCTACAATCATGGAACCGTTTTAATAAAGATCGATCATGCAGGCGAACTTTCATACAATATATTACCTTAGTCTCGGAAGTATTTCCGAGGCTTTTTTGTATATTTAATTTTTCAAAGGAAACCTTAATGATGTTCAACTAAAACATGTTTTTAGGGGGATATTTCCAAATGGATCAAACACATTTTGGTGCACATGAACTCCTTGAATGTCATGAAGTTTTAAGTGATGCGATTAATGGAATCAACCAATTCCAATTATATTTATCACACTGCCAGGATATACAATTAAAAAATATTATACAAAACCAAATTTCCTTTATGACGAACGAATACAATTCCATCGTACAAGCTTTACATCATAAGGCAAATATGCAAAGTTTACCTACTGTGCATACTCGTCATAGATTTGATCCAACCTATGGATTGGCTGCAAATTTGTCATTTCAACCGAATTATCCGATGAATCAAATGAATGACAGAGATGTAGCTTCAAGTATGCTTAGGTACTCAAAATCATCTGCACTTGTTCGCATGCATGCTGCTCTAGAGTGTTCCGATGCACCGCTACGTGACATTATTGCACAAGGTGCGAAGAATTGTGCAGATCAAGCTTATGAAACATGGTCTTATTTGAACGAAAAAGGCTATTATCGTGTACCAATGTTTGATCAAGAAACTGTTCAAACTTTATTAAACAGCTATCAGCAAACGAGTGATAGCAATTCCAATCGATTAAACGATTTATAAATACTATATATTGGAGGAATGGCGATGCATACTACTCAACACGGAATTCAACAAATTAATCAATGTCGTCAAATTGCACAACAGCTTATTCAACAAACACAACAAAGTAATCAAAAATATCAACAAATGCTCCGTAACGAACAACAAAATTTACAAATGATCCAACAAATCATTCAACATGAGCAGCAAGCAGTCCAAACTATACAACAAAGTTTACATGCTCACGAAAGTGCCATCCAACAATGTCAACAAATTATTAATGTATGTAATCAAATGCAAACTGAACTAACACAAACACAAGGTGGAACAGGTATTGGTTTCCATAGCAATCAGCAACCTAATCCTGTGTTCAGTTCAGTCAATTCTTTCCCGAAATATCAATCACATAACTTCCAATAGACTTTTATCACGAGCTAAATAAATTATAGGAGGGATTAAGAATGAATAATCTTCGATTTGGTGCCCATGAATATTTAGAAACGCAAGAGTTAGTAAGAAAGGTTTCAGCAGACATTGAATTACATGCAGTGTGCGCTGAAATGACGCAGGATCAGGAATTAAAATCACTGTTAACTCGCCACATTCAAGGAATGCAGCAAACATTCCAACAGTCAGTTAATGCTCTTCAAAACAAAGGTATAAGTGCAAACACGACTATGAATACTTCCCAATATGGTTTGCATACAAATACGCAGCCTAAAGTAGGACTTCATAACCCTACAATGTATCCGCCAAATCCAAATGCACAAAGATTATCTGATGTTACCATTTGTACTATTCTGTTGAATTCACATAAAGCTGGATCTGTATTTGGCATGCAATGGGCAAATGAATGCGTAGATCCACAGCTACGCCAACTTCATATTACATGTGCAACAAACTGTAATGCGATGGCATACGAGATTTGGCAATATATGAATGCTAAAGGAATGTATCAAGTACCACAATTAGCAGATCATACGATGCAAACGATGAACAATGCTTTTAATACGATGCAGCCTATGAATCAAAATCAAAATCAAAACCCAAATTATCAATACGGTTATATTTAAATTTCAGTTGAGAAGGGATTTACTTCCCTTCTTCTTTTTTTATCCGATAATACTCCTCTTCAACAAAACACCTCTATCATATATAATATTGTAAAACCATCGTGAAAGGATGACATAAAATTTCAAATAGATCCATTGAAAATCAGTTAAATATCGTGCTTGAAGATTGGGCGATGATGCAAAAGACAGACGGTGATGAAGGCGCTGACTGGGCAGAGCGTTTTGAAATGAATTTTTATCAACTTATTGAGGACATAAAGAACTGGACTAAAACGTTTGATCAAGATAATCTAACGTTAGAAATGCTTGAACAGCAGCCAATCATTCAAAAGATTATGAATGAACTCCCTGCCCCACTACAATTAAATTTTCAAAACGAACTAGAACTAATAGCTGAAAACGAAGAACAAGTTCGATTTGATTAACAATGATAGGAGAATCGGACCTACTGTAGATTCTCCTATTTAATTTTTTCTTTTATTCAGAACCTTTGTCAAACCATCTTCATTATCACCATTTACTCGTTTTATCGTTAATTGTTGTGTAAAAAAATAAACCCTGAGCTAGTCAGGGCTGGGAGATCTTTTTTATTATGGCTTTAAAACAACCTTAATACAGTTATCCATTTTTGTATCGAAAATCTCATAACCGTGTTTCGCTTCGTCTAAGGGAAGAACATGTGTGATAATATCACCCGGATCTACTTTTCCTTGGGCAATCAAATCGTATAAATAGGGCATATAATGAATGACAGGTGCTTGTCCTGTGCGAATATTTACATTACGCTGAAAAATATCACCGAGTGGGAAACCGTTGTATCTCATTCCATATATACCTGTCAGCTGAATAGTTCCCCCTTTTCGTACAGCTTGACTAGCCGTAACAATTGCACCCATCGCCCCACCATGGAGCTTTGCACCAGTAGCAAGAAATTCAAGCGGTGTCATCTTTCCATCCATTCCAACTGCATCAATCACGACATCTGCTCCACCTTGTGTTAGCTCTAGCAAATAAGACCCTACATTTTCATAGTCCTCAAAATTAATAATTTCTACGTTATTCGTACGCTTAGCGTGCTCTAAACGATAACCAACATAATCAACGGCAATCACACGCTTTGCTCCTTTAAACCAAGCGTACTTCTGGATAAGAAGACCAACTGGGCCACAGCCTAAAACGACAACTGTATCGCCTTCCTTCATACCTGAATTGTCAACACTCCAAAATGCAGTTGGTGCTACATCAGCAAGCAGCACTAATTTTTCATCCTCAACCTCAGAGTTCTCCGGTAATTTAAAAGGAACAAAGTTACCATATGGTACACGCATATATTCTGCTTGCCCACCTGGATAACCACCTGCTGTATCAGAGTAGCCAAAATACGCTCCCATTTCTCCGTTTTTGTTGGAGTTATCACATTGACTTTCAAGTTCATGCTTACAAAACCAACATTCGCCACAGCTAACGTTGAAAGGTATAATAACTCGATCGCCTTTCTTAACTTTTGTTACATCTGGCCCAACTTCCTCAACTATACCCATTGGCTCGTGACCAATTATGTAATCTTCAGGCATATTGGGAATCATTCCGTGAATTAAATGAAGATCAGAACCACAAATTGCTGTTGTCGTAAGCTTTACGATAATATCATCACGTTTTTTGATTGTTGGCGGCTGTACATCTTTAACTACAACATCCTTAATACCTTGATACGTAACGGCCTTCATTATTATCCTCCCTTCTATCAATTGTATGGTGTTGCAAAAGTACCTAATCGATTTGTTTCATTAGGGAAAAGCGTAAGATTGGCTATTTTTACAGCAGTGTCTGCTGATTGAAGATCTAATTTAAATTGCTCCTTTACGTCATAGGCATGCAACCAGCCTTTTTTTAACATAAGATCTGTAAGTTCACCGTGTAAATCGATTGCTGCGTCAAGCTGTTTCCTTAATGCAGCTCTTACTTCCGGACTTGCTGCTTCTGTAATTGCAATGACATAATTCCGAACGCCATTTTTTACATTTAATAGAAAATTAAGAGCAATAGCTGAATTGATTTGATCTGGCATTCCTACTGCGTTTATCGGATCCTGAAAATCATTGTTCATAACCATCACCTCCACTTAATGTGGCATAATTTTTTGATACAAAGTTTGGAGTTCTTTTATATCTATAATTGATTGTTGAACGTCTTTCTCCATCAATGCTCTTAAATCTTGATCAAATACAATGCCTTGCATCATTTTCGATTGAAGTAAACAAACTGTTTTAAAATTCATAATTTCATGTGTATCCATTGACTCATGAAAGGCTAAACCTTGCTGTTCCAAATCAACACCCCCTGTATGAATATCAATAATTTCCCTTAAAGTGTATGTACTTATGCAGAATTTGAATGTTAAGGGACAGCTAATTTTTGGGAGTATTTAAAAGTGTATATTTCACCATGAAGACCACATATTAAAACTAACTAGGATGAAAGGATGATACCGATTGACCCAGTATTTAGCACTTCATGAAACACTTGAAGTTCACGAACTTCTAACCATAAAAAATATTAGTTTGACAAAATCAACCACTATGCAGGGACTAGCTCAGGATGAGGAGCTAAAAAATATTCTTGCTACAGAAGTCAATACAGGAAAGTTAGCCATTCAACGCCTTGAAGAATTGATTACTAATCGAGGTGAGATATAATGAATCAACTCATACAAAATATGATGGGCATGGGCGGTATGACAGACCAAGTCATCGCAACTGATTTTTTGATCTCAGTCAAGTCTGGTGCACTATACACTGCTTTGGCATTAACAGAATCGGCTACTCCTAAACTTAGGGAACAATTACGCGAGGATTTAAACGCCGCTTTAGATACGCATGAAACCATTAGTAATTATATGATAAAAAAAGGCTATTACAAACCGTTTGAATTGAGGGAACAACTACAGGTTGATATAAAAGCAGCACAAACCGCGCTAAAGTTATCACAATGATGTAATTACTAAAAAAATAGCAGGCAAATTCACTTAGGAATTTGTCTGCTATTTTTTATGGGTAAAAACCAAGGGCAAATATCGCATATTAGACATATGAGCAAGAAAATGCCCTTCATCACTTTGATGAAGGACAGTCTTCAAATTATTATAATTGCTCATTTACTTATGTTAATTCTCAACCAGCTTGGTTGTAACTTTTTTTTTAGAATGTTGACCTTCCGTTGGATCCTCAGCTTGCTTCGCCCGTTTTATAAAGAAAGCAAGAACGAGTGCAACGAAAGAAATAAACGTTGCAACAAAGAATGCAAAATTTATTCCAGCTAACATCGCTTGTGCAGTTATTTGTTGCTGTATGTCAGCAGCTGTTGCACCTGCTGGATGCCCCGTAGCATCAGCAGCCAACTCAGCAAGAGATGATTCTGTTCGATTGGACATAATTGTCACAAGCAGCGCTGTACCAATTGCACCAGAAACTTGGTTTAAAGTATTGTTCATTGCTGTACCATGTGGGTAGAATTGTGCAGGCAACTGATTTAGACCATTTGTTGAAACAGGCATCATTACCATAGAGATACCAAACATTCTAAAAGCATGTAAAACCATTAAATACGTATAAGATGTTTCAAATGTTAAGGTGCTCAGATAATACGTACCAATTGTAAGTATCGTTAAGCCTGTTACAGCTAGTGCCCGACCTCCGAATTTATCAAACAAACGACCGGTAATAGGTGACATTAGCGACATTAAAATAGCACCTGGCAATAACATTAACCCCGCATCAAAAGGGGAAATCCCACGTAGTGTTTGCACATAAATTGGAAGTAGTAGCATACCCGAAAACATCGCCATATTGAGAACCATTGTAATAGCTGATGATAATGCAAACATTGGATACTTAAAAATACTGAAATTAAGCATAGGACGCTCTAGTTTTGCCTGACGAATGATAAACAATACTAATGCAATAATTCCAACGATGATCGTTACATATACTTGAGCATTATCCCAACCTTTACTACCGGCTGAGCTAAATCCATATAGTAATCCTCCAAAACCAATGCTCGACAATAACAACGAAACAGTATCAAGGTGGATATGAACCTTATCTTTTTTATCTTTTAATAAGAAAAATCCTAGCAATAAGATCACAACTGAAATGGGTGCTACAAAATGGAAAAGCATTCTCCAATCATAATGTTCTACAATCCAACCAGATAATGTGGGACCAATTGCTGGTGCAGCCATCATAATTAACCCGAAAAATCCCATTGCCGTTCCCCTTTTTTCTACAGGGAAACTAACTAACATAACATTCATTAACAATGGCATCATAATGGCAGTCCCTGATGCCTGTATCATTCGACCAGCTAATAAAACAGGGAAAATATGTGCTACCCCTGCAAGGATTGTTCCTGCAGAAAACAAACACATAGCTGCTAAAAATAAGTGGCGTACAGAATATTTCTGGATTAAAAATGCTGTAGTTGGAATCATAATCCCGTTTACCAACATAAAACCAGTGGTCAACCATTGCACCGTTGCTGTATTAACAGCCAGGTCGATCATAATCGACGGTAAAGCAATGTTTAGTAATGTATTATTTAAAAATGCAATAAAAGCCCCTACCATCAAAACTGCAATAATGCCGTACGGTGGACGAGCTGCATCTGTCTTAGCACGATCCATTGTTTCCCCTCCTATAGACATCCAGTACATCAAATTATACTGACAGTTCATATTTTGTCACAAACACTATCTTATACCAAGAGTTCAAACATTGCAATCAAAATTAACTTCGTAAAATATAGGATTTGTTTAACCCATGTAAATCATGTAATATTAATCTTAGACAAGCAGTTCAAACTGATAAAAGGTGATTATTTATGAATGATCGAAAACAACATGTCATCCAAATGGCACATCAATTATTTATAGAGAAAGGATTCCAAGCGACCTCTATTCAAGATATTTTAAACTATAGCGGTATTTCTAAGGGAACCTTTTACAACTATTTTTCTTCTAAAAATGAATTATTAATCGGTATTTTTAAAAGCATATACTCAAAACTTGAAAAGGAACGAAATGAACTCCTTAAAGGCCAGGATCGGTCAAGCATTGACATCTTTACTAAACAAGTCGAATTATATTTAATAACAAATCGATCCAATAAATTGCTATCCCTTTTTGAAGAGGTCATGTCATCAAAAGATGAAGACTTAAAGCAATTTATTAGAAAAGGTCAGTTACGGGTTCTACGTTGGGTATATCATCGATTTATTGACATCTTTGGTGAAACTAAAAAGGCCTATTTATTAGACTGCACGATTATGTTTTTAGGCATTCTACAGCATAATCTAAAATATAATGCACTAGCCTTTCCATCAGAGGAGAATATTAATAAAATTGTTCGTTATAGTATGAACAGAATTATGAACATTGTAACGGAAGTATCTGTAACTAATGAGCAGCTGCTGCACCCCAATCTTTTAGACCGTTGGCTACCAAACTGCAAAGATCGTGGTGACTCACTTCAATCAAAGCTAGCACTTTGTTTAATAGCTATAAAAAAACAAGCTCAAGAATTAGATGATCGGGATAAAAATATGGAGCTGATCAATTTCATAGAAGAAGAGCTTCTGCACTCGAAAACACCGCGAAGATTTGTAATTGAAGGCGCAATTCTTGCTTTAAAGGATGAGCAAAAATTTAAGGATGGCGAGGACTTACAAAAGCTAGAGTTATTAATTAAAGATTATTTTATTAAATCGAGCGGCAGTCATTAGACGGCCGCTTGATTTTATTATTTATTACTAACATGCTTTTGAAACAGGTTCCCCGCTATTGCCGAAGATAATATACTCGATATTACCCTTTTAACTCTCCTAATACTCGCGACAATAAAAGTTACATTTTTTACTTCTACCATTATTTAGGTTTGTTGTATCACATTATCCGCGATCCACATAGGCTATTGTAACAACAATAAAAAAGTGAGGCGTGCTTTTTATGTATAATTATTATTATCAGTATGGATATCCGATTAAATCCGTTCAGACGAATTATGGTTGGAATCCCAGCTCACAACAGCGAAATCAGGATTTCAATATCCCGTATTTACCTATATTAGGACAACAGTCTGTAGAGCAAATAGCTAAACATATATATACATCGATTGTAAATGAAGCTACAGCGGCTGAATTCTATTCTCGGTTATTACATGAAGTCCCCGATGAATTGCATCGAGAGTTTATCCAACATGCATATGAAGATGAAGTTAAGCATTTACAGGCATTCACAAAGTTATATATACACTGCACTGGTCAAAATCCACAGTACAATGTTCAACATGTGGAATACTCCAATTATAAAGCAGGTATCTTAAAGGCGCTGAAAGATGAATTAGAGGCAGCCGAATTTTATCGAGATGTCCAATTGTCTAGTGTGGACCCGCTTGTGAAAGATACTTTTTTCTATGCAATGGTCGATGAGTTAGAACATGCCACTCAATTTGGTGTCTTGTATAATACACTGTAGATGGTTCATCAGTGTAAGCGGCGAACATGTAACACTAGGGATATTAATGAAACGGTAAATGGAAAGCGGCTACGCTAAGTTAATATCTTTAAAAATGCTGAACTAAATTAAGTAGTTCAGCATTTTCTTTATGTATGAAGTTTTCCATTCAGGTAAAAATATACTAAAATTCCTTCTTCTAAGAGAATTTACTGAGGGAGAGAACGATTAGGAGAGGTTTTAGTGCGTTCATCGAAAAATAAAATAGACATTTCAAATGAAACTTTGGAATGGTTATCAGAAGAATTAAAGTCATCGTTTGATTTGGTATATAAACCTTTACATATGGATGAAAAACAAGCTGTGCTTTTGTACATTAGAACAGTTGTAGATGGTGTACAGCTGCAGCAATTGGTGATTAAGCCTTTTTTTGAACTTGGGAACGACCACCATGTAGAAGCGTATTTGCATTCATTGCCAAATCAGCAAGAGATAAAATCAAAAGAACAAATGCTGCTTGAAATGACTAAGGGCAGTATCGTGGTGGCCATCAGGGATCAACTGATATTATTAGATATTAAAAAGGTCAATACGGATACAGTTTTACAGACAAGTATTGAGCCGACGATCCAAGGACCGCAATTGTCCTTAAGTGAGGATATATCCACAAATATCAATATTATCCGTCAGCGATATCATAAGCCTTCACTCACAATCGAGATGATGGAAATAGGAGATAAGACGCATCAGTCCTTGGCCATTATTTATGATGAAGAGGTTGTGCTTAAGGACGTACTTGAAAATATTAAAAAAAAGCTTAAGTCGTTGAAAGTCCCGACAATCCAGTCAACAACAGAGTTGAATCGATTATTGAACGACAAGAAACGCTCTTTAATGCCGATTATGATGATGACCGAGCGGACAGACAGGGTTGTCTATAACCTCGCTGGTGGGAAAATTATCCTTTTACTAGATGGCGGGCACACGACTGTTATGGCACCTGTTGTCTTTTTTGATTTTATGACATCTATGGATGATAACTATGGGAGTTATTGGATTACGAAATCACTAAAATTTCTTCGTTATCTTGGCTTGTTTGTTTGTTTAACTCTACCGGGTTTATATGTTGCCGCTACCTCCTACAATCCCGAGGTTTTCCGGGTGGAACTTGCCCTTTCGATTGCGGGCAGCCGGATCGGCGTCCCCTACCCTTCCTTTATTGAGGTATTTTTTATGCTGATTATTATGGAACTTTTGACAGAAGCCAGCATTCGCTTGCCAAAGGCAGTAACAGGAACCGCTACAACTGTTGGAGGATTAATTTTGGGACAGGCAGCGACAGAAGCGGCCCTTGCCTCTAATATCATGATTATTATTGTAGCTGCTGTGGCCATTTCTACATTTGTTATACCGATCAACGAAATGGGTTTTGCCGTTCGAGTTGTCCGGTTTATTCTTCTGGCATTCGCCAGTTTTGCAGGTCTAGCTGGTCTGGTATTTGGTTTAATAGGGTTACTCATGTATTTAACCCAATTGGACAGCTTTGGAGAACCCTATTTTAAAATTTACCTCCAAAGTAAGCGAACAGAAACCGGGGGGGCCTCCTAGTGAACCGTTACTTTTTTTATCTCGTTTTTGTAAATATGGTGGCCAATGTTGTTGCATCAGTTCCAAAAATTCTTATTACATACAGGACAGAGGGAGCTATTGTTTCTATAATTGTCGCCTTTTTTTCAGGATTGGTGTTTTGCTATCTCTGCACCCGTTTTTTTAATTTATTCCCGGGCCAAGGCCTTCCTGATTTGACGAAGAAGTATCTGCCGAACTGGCTATCTTTTACAACTATTTTGGGTATAGCGATTACTTGGTATATTGCTGGACTTATTACATTAGTAACCTTCTCCTTTTTATTAAAAAGATTTTTAACACCTGATATGCCTTTGCCTTGGATTACCACAACCTTCTTGCTGTTTATCTCCTATGGCATTTGGATGAATAGCCGAAGTGTCCTTTATACTATTGAGACCGTCTTATTATGCTGCTTGCCGTTTATTGCTGTGATTACACTTAAATCCTACACAACACCCTTGCTTAAATGGGATTTTATTAAAGAATCATTGATGCATTTTTATCATCCTCCTCATTTTTCAACAGTTGCTGCTGCAACTTATTTATTACTGGGGGGATTCAACCTTATCGTCTTTAATCGCCTATTTAAGGATAAGCAACGTATTAATTGGAAAAATATGCTGTTAATTGGAGGGGTTGCTGGATCGGTTCTTTTTACTACCTATTTTGTTCCTATCGGTATGCTTGGTTTTGATGCAGTTGGTGATATTGTTTACCCCTGGATCACTACTAGCGATACTCTTCGAATAGAATTTTTTATAGTGGAGCGAATTCTTTATATCTTCCTGCTTCTCTATTTAGCTATATCGTTCTTAAGTGTTTTGATTCACTGGCATGTAGCATTGGAGCTATTAAATAGCATCATATGCTTAAAAAAAATGAAATGGAGAAAACAAAATCTTACCCCCTACCTGTTTGTAGGACTATTTTGGTTGGGAAGTTTGAAAACGGTCACCTATCTCACAGAATATGAGCTTTTAAAGTATACAAGCTATTTTTTGAATTACCTGCTTTGTTCGTTTGCCGTTATGTTCGGTCTTTTTTGGTTTATTAAAAGGAGGGCAAAGGTTTGAATAATCCTCTTTGGTGTTCAGCAAGATTTCTAACCGCTGCAATTGTATTACTCATGCTACTTCTTCAATCAGGTTGCGGTTTTAAAGACATTGACAAAAGATTATTCGTCTTATCTATCGGAATTGACCATTCGGATAATGAAGAAAAGCCTTACAAGATTATCCTTAAACTCGCCGTACCTTCAGGGTCGTTGAAGCAATCAGGTACCAAATATACGTATCTGACAAAGGAAAGCGAATCACTTGCGTCCGCCATTCGTCTTTTAAAAACACATGTAGATAAAGAGATTGATTTCGGACATGCAAAAGTGATTGTTTTGGGTGAGGACATCCTCCACCATGACACGACTGACGTAATCGACTTTTTTCTTCGGAGGAGAGATATTCAAAAAGTCTCATGGGTAGCAGTTGGGACACCAACTGCAGAAAGTGTCCTAAAAGCAGAACCTTCATCCGAAATGGCAGGCTCTCATGCCTTATTTAATATTTTTGATCAAAATGGAGTGGAAAGTTCCTACATAATATCTACCTATTTATTCGATTTTTACCGTCGGATGGTAGAGTCCGGAATTGATGCTATACTACCTGTTTTAAGCTCAAGCGAAGATAAAAAAAAGATAGTTACCAATAGTTCTATCCTTTTGAATAAAAATAAGGAACCGCTAAAATTGACTACCCAGGAGACAAAATTGTATAACATGATGGCTAATAATGTTGAAAAATTCGATATAATGATAAGAAGAAATGAACTTCTTTATACGGTTTCAGTCGATACAGCAAAGTCGACTTATAAAATTATCACAACTCCAAACGAAAAACCTGTGTTAAAAATGGATATTACCATGGAGGGAATCATTGAGGAATCCAATCAGGAGATGGACCCACATAAACTAAGCACTTATAGCAAATACGCAAGCGAAGAGGAAAAAAAAAGAATAACCGCTTTCCTAAAAAAACTTCAGGAAAATGGAGCAGATCCACTAGGCTTTGGTCTACGATATAAAGCAACCAGGTTGCATACGAATGATATCTATGAAGAGTGGGAGCTGCTGTATCCAGAAATATCTTTTGATGTTAACGTAAAGGTCTCTATTATGAGCACAGGGATTATAGAATAGCGGGTTCCTAGGAACTCGCTACTTTTTTTACTGTTAACTTTCATCTTATGCAAGATTTTTATAAGATATTCCTTCAAAAAACAATAGGGCATCCCTTAATTGGATGCCCCGGCTATACAATAAACTCTAAAGAATCCCTTGAATCAACATGATAACTCCTACCAGGAGCCATACCAAAACCCCAGGTCATATTGGGAGCTGGAACTTCTGGGGTTTTGTTTGATTTATTCCTCAAGTACTTGTTTTACATTCTTTTTGAGCTTTATCTTCCATGCTCTCACTCCAAACTTATTTAATCGACCTTCGTTACTTCTTTTTAATCCAGAATTTAATTAACGAACCTTCTTGTTCTGTCTTTAAAATTGTATGGCCTGCATTTTTTGCCCATGCTGGCAGATCATTTAAAGCCCCTTTATCAGTTACATGTAGCTATAAAACTAGTTCGCTTTCTAATGTTTCAATTCCTTTTTTCAATTTTACAATTGGCATTGGACATGTTAAGCCTGTTACATCCATAAAGGAATCCGCATGAATATCCTCATTGTCTTTAACATTAGTATCCTCTTTTATAACTGTTTCGCCTAAGTCATTCGTGGTTGTATCAATATCTTTCAAAATATTACTTCCATAAACTGATGAATAGGTTTTCCAGCCGCCATCTACATTTTTTACGGTAAAGCCATTATTCTTTAGTATACGGCTTGCTAGGTAACCCCGTAACCCAACTTGACAGCTTACATAAATGGTTTGATCTATCGGAAGTTCACTTAGTTTATTTCTTAAATCATTTAAGGAAATATTTTGTGATCCTTTAATAAAACCAAATTCACGTTCCATTGGTTCGCGAACATCAATTAAAAGACCACCATTCGCTACAATTTCATCAATTTCATGCCATTGAACATGTTCTAACTCACCTTCGATTATATTCGTAGCAACATACCCCGCCATGTTCACTGGGTCTTTTGCTGAAGAATATGGGGGTGCGTATGATAATTCTAGGTTTGTTAAATCTTCTACTGTTAATCCGCCAATAATCGCGGTTGCTATGACATCGATTCGTTTATCAACTCCATCTGCTCCAACCGCTTGGGCACCGTAAATCTTCCCTGTTTCTTTATCAAAGATTAATTTTAAGGCTATTGGCGCCGCACCTGGATAGTAGCCTGCATGTGAGCTTGGGTGAATGTGAACTACCTCGTATGGTATGCCTAAACGCTTTAACGTTTTTTCATTATTTCCGGTTGCCGCAACTGTTAAATCAAACACTTTTGCAATCGAAGTACCTAAAGTACCTTTATATTTTTCTTGCTTACCCATAATAATATTAGCTACAATGCGGCCTTGGCGATTCGCAGGTCCAGCTAATGGAATCATCGTTTTTGTGCCGCTAATGAAATCTACTACTTCTACTGCGTCCCCAACTGCATAGATATCTGGGTTAGATGTTTGAAGAAACTCATTCACGATAATACCGCCGCGTGCACCTAATTCTAATCCTGCATTGGCAGCCAATTCATTTTCTGGTCGAACTCCAATAGATAAAATAGTCATATCCGTCTCAACTTCTGTTCCGTCATTTAAAATAACTTTCTTTCCTTGATCAGCAAAAGAGTTGACACCATTTTCTAAAATTAAGTTTACACCTTTTTCTTTTAGATGAGTGTGTAGTATACTCGCCATTTCAAAATCGATCGGTGCCATAATTTGATTAGCCATTTCAATAAGTGTTACTTCTATGCCACGTTCAACTAGGTTCTCAGCCATCTCAATACCAATGAATCCTCCACCGATTACAACAGCTTTTTTCGGAAACTGATTGTCAACATAGCCTTTGATTCTATCAGTATCAGGAATATTGCGTAACGTAAATAATCTTTCATTTTCGTTAAGTCCTGGAATTGGCGGTACGATTGGTCGTGCCCCTGGTGATAATAATAACTTGTCATAGCTTTCCTCATATTCTTCATCATTTCGCAAATTCTTGATTGTTACTGTTTTCTTCTCTGAATTAATGCTCACAACTTCACTTAAATTACGAATATCCATATTGAAACGCTTTGACATACCCTCTACCGTTTGTACTAATAACTTTCTACGATCTTTAATGCTTTCACCAATATGGTATGGTAATCCACAGTTTGCAAATGAAATATATTCGCCACGTTCAACAAGAACAATTTCTACATCTTCGCTTATTCTTCTTAATTTCGCTGCTGCTGTTGCTCCCCCTGCAACTCCACCTACGATAATAACTTTTTTGGTCATTATAAACTCCCTCCCATTGAATAAAATGTTAAAAATAGATTAGTAGTTTAATAAATTCAGGTCCATAAAATACCAATACCCTTACCCGTATAATAATAGAATAAAAAAAAGAAGTCAATCCTTTTCACAATTCCGTAACATCTTAACAAAATAGCGAATTTTCCTGACTTTCTAGATTACTCTCAGAATTAATAATCGTATATCCAGTGACGTAATATCCTTTTTTTCTAAAAAAACGAACGCATATATTTTTTTCTAAATGATTTAAAGCAATAATATGAATTTCCTTCGACTTTGAAATATCTCGAACGTTTCTTTTAAGATATGCAGCCGGTAAATTAACTGCCCTCTGTACTGGTGCCTTATATGATTCATTATAATCTCTTACATCTACAATTTGTATAGATTCAGCGTCAATTTCAGAAATATCGATACGCTGAACACCACTTACAGGAAGATAGCGAATATATATAAATATAATTAAAGTAACAATTGCGATCGGAATAAAAAACATGGGTATACCTCTTTTTTAATAGAAATAGGAAATAACACAACCAAAATATTATACCTTACAGGGTAGGTTGTCAATAATAGTTCTGCAATCGCTATGTTTATATCCCACAAAAGGGAGGTACTTAAACTCTCAAAAACTTTGGTTTTTTGAAACTCAATGATGTATACTTGTCATCAACGGTTTGAATATCTTAAGCCAGTACATTTAAATTACCTTCATAAAACATTATAGTAGTTAATGTTTTGATTAATTAGAAAAAATCAACCCAAATTTTAATCGCACTTGCTAAAATAAGAACAGCTAAAATAGCTTGTAATACCTTTGTATTCATCTTTTTACCAGCATTTGCTCCTAACGGAGAAGCGATCAAACTTGCTACAATCATAATAAGGGCTGGCACTAACAACACTTGACCGGTTAATAATTTGCCGGTAGTTGAACCGATAGATGAAATAAACGTGATCGCTAATGACGTTGCAATTGTCATTCTTGTCGGAATTTTAAGAACCACTAACATGATCGGCACTAGAATAAACGCACCAGCAGCTCCGACGATCCCAGCGCCAATACCGACGATAAAAGCTAAAACAGCCGCTAACCATTTATTAAATTGCACTTGATCTAACGGAATATCATCCACATTTTTTTTCGGCACAAACATCATAATTGCCGCGATCGCAGCTAGTATTCCGTACACAAAGTTAACAGCACTTTCTGATAATAATGTAGATCCATAACCACCGATAAAGCTACCAAATAAAATCGCAACTCCCATATAAATAATTAACGTCTTATTTAAATAGCCGCCTTTACGATATGCCCATACACCGCCAATTGTTGCAAAAAACACTTGGATTGCACTTATTCCTGATACTTCGTGGGCACTAAAAGCAGCAAAACCTAGTAAAGGTGGTATATACAATAACATTGGATATTTAATTATGGAACCGCCGATTCCTACCATTCCAGAAATATATGAACCAATAAATCCAATGAGGAATATTATAATCCAAAATAATAAGTCTTCCACTTACATCATCTCCCCTAAGTTTGAACAGGGGCATCCTCCCGGGTCCCCCTGTTTAGATTGACTCTTTACATTGCAATCTTAACCCTTTTTAATCCAGAACTTTAACACACCATCTTCTTCTTTACTATCTAATAGTTCATGGCCACCTGATTTTGTCCATGCAGCTAGATCGTTTTTTGCACCTTTATCTGTTGTGTGAACTTCTAAAATTAGTCCTGACTCCATTTCATTCATAGCTTTTTTTGTTTTAACGATAGGCATTGGGCAAGCTAACCCTTTAGCATCTAAAATTTTATCTGAATTCATTATAATTCCTCCTAAAAGATATCAGTCTGTATGGTGAACCGCACAACGGTTTGGACCAATTTCTAACTCTTGTTTTCTTTCATAATCTGCATCTTGAATTCCACGGTTTATCATAATAATTTCTTCAAAGTTTGGTGGTTTTACTGAGCCTGCTGATTTTTCAACATCATTTAAGAACTCTTCTATTGAAGCCGTGAACATTTTTTCATTACGATGACGAATATTTCCTAATGTATCGCCAATGTAGCCTTGATCATTGATTTCCCCATGAATGTTAGCATAATGAGCAGGTAACACGATCACATCATCTGCAATTTCTGATACCTTATTAAATACCGTATCATATAAATCATTGGCCCATTCTCTCACCTTATTTCCTAAATCAGGGCGACCAAGGCCACTAATAAAGATCGTATCCCCAGAGAATAATAGCTTTTTATTTACAAAGAATGAAACACTACCAGGTGTATGTCCTGGCGTTTTTACAGCAAGAACTTCTAATTCAACGTTTTTAAATTTAATTTTTTCATGTTCTTCAAATGGTTTAAAATCAAATACAGCACCTTCACTCTTCATTAGATAGTAAGATGCACCTGTGGCATCCGCTAATTCTTTACCACCTGAAATATGGTCCGCATGTAAATGTGAATCGACAATATGCGTAATTGTAGCACCTTCAGCTTTAGCTGCTTGAATATATTCATTTACAAATCGTGCTGGATCCACGATTAATGCTTCATCACCCGATATGACCATGTAAGATAAACAGCCTTTACCAACACGGACAAATTGATATACTTTGGTTTGCTCATCTTCATATACTTTTGCTTGATATAAATGCTCACTCCATGATTTCATTCCGCCTGTTAAGTAAGCAGTAGCGATACCTTCCTCAGCTAACATTTCCGCTACCATTTTAGAAGAACCTTCTTTTGCACAAACTACTAAAATCTCTTGGTCTGTTGGAATTTTACTGATAACTTCATCTACACCATCTAGTAATTCAAAATAAGGTACGTTTAAATACGTAAAGTTTTCTCCTTCGATTTTCCAATCATTAAAATCACTAACATTACGTACATCGAATATAAATAAGTTATCCTTGTTTAACACCTTGTTCGTTACTTCTTTTGCAGTCATTTCTCTCACAAACACCCCATTTACCCCATGTGGTATTTTAATGTTTAAAAAAATATGCTTTCGTTTGAAATGTTCTTAAATCCTTTTTTATAAGTTTACATAATATTTATTATGAAAACTATTATTAAGTAATGATTAAAACGTTAATGTTACATTCGCATCTTTTGCATATTCTAGGAATGTTACCGCTCCACCAACTTCGATACCATCAATAAAGTCATCTGTTGTTAAACCCATTACATCCATTGTCATTTGACAACCAATAAATTTAACACCTAAGTCTTTCGCCATTTCTGCTAGTTCAGGAATTGAAGGTACATTTGCTTGTATAAAGCCTTCGGCATACTGTTCTTTGCCCGCTGGCATTTCAAGTTGCTTATTTGCTTCTTTATGAATTAAATTGAGACCTTCAAATGTAAAGAAAATCGCCACTTCTTGATCACTTGCAGCAGCTGCTGTTGCGATATTGAATACTTTATATGCATCAAATAAACCACCATTGCTTGCAATAATTGCCACTTTTGTCATGTTAATTCCCCCAACCTTTTATTTTTTAACTCCTTGGACAGTTTCTCCAGTCCATTTACTCATACCAGGCACTACGTTGATCACATTTTTGAACCCTTTTTGTGCTAATTTTTGAGCAACTAAATCACTTCGATTTCCAGTTCTGCATACTACATAGATTATATCTTCAGGATTTAGCTCTGTAGCTCTTCCTTCAAACTCTTCTAATGGAAATGGTCGTGCACCTGGTATATGTTTAAATGCATATTCAGCTGGTTCGCGAACGTCTAATAATACAATTGAGCTATCATTTGCTAATTTAGCTTGAAGGTCTTCATTTGAAATAACATTCGGATGTTTCGTTTCAGCCTTGTCTTCACCACTAGATTTTCTTAAATAATGCTTTAAAATTCCATCTTCCTCAATCGTTCCAATATATTGATGTCCTGTGCTTTCAGCCCATGCTTTGATATCTGCCTTAGAACCTTTATCAGTAGCTTGAACTTCCATTACTAAGCCTGGCTCTAGTTCATTCATCGCTTTCTTCGTTTTTACGATTGGCATTGGACATGCTAACCCTTTTGCATCTACTATCATATTTGTTTTAATATCCATTTAATCTTCCTCCTATTTTGTCAAATACCGCAACGGGTATATTTTTAGGTTAAAAAATTTAATCTATGATCACAGATTTACCTCCTTATTACCAAGCACTCATACCGCCTTTCACATTCGTTATATTCTTAAAGCCATGTTTTTTTAATAGCTTACTAGCTTTTGTGCTTCTCATACCACTTTGACAGATCACTACTACTTCTTTATCAATTGAAAGTTCGTTTAAGCGATTCCCTAGTTCATGTAAAGGGATGTTTTTAAACGCTTTAATGCGATTTGCTTTGTATTCACCAGGTGTTCGTACATCTACAAACTGTTTATCTTTTTCTATTATTACACCCTTTAATTCTGTGGTCGTAATCTGCTTAATACCTTTTGCAGGAACAAATCTAGTTCCCGCGAACCATGCTATCAAAATAAAAAGTACTATATTTATAAATAAATCCATAGTTTGCACCTCTTTCGTATTTTACTAGATAAATAGATTTACATTCCCATTTTCAGCATCAGCTAAATATGCCGCAACGCCAGCAAATTCTACACCATCCATTAATTCTTCTTGTTGGAATCCTAATAAGTCAACTGTCATTTGACATGCTACTAATTTTACATCTTGCATTTTAGCCATCTCAATTAAGTCAGGTAGAGATGTTGCGTTATGCTTCTTCATCACGCTTTTAATCATTTTCGGTCCCATTCCTGCAAAATGCATATTAGACAGCCCTAACTTATCTGCTCCACGTGGCATCATCTTACCAAACATCTTTTCAAGGAACCCTTTTTTAACAGGTACTAGCTCATCTTTTCGTAATGCATTTAAACCCCAGAATGTATGGAAAATGGTTACTTTATGGTCATAAGCTGCAGCACCATTTGCAATAATATAAGCTGCCATTGCTTTATCGTATTCTCCACTAAATAAAATAATATTCGTTGATTTTTGCTCTGACATCGTATCTCTCCTTAAATTTATCGTTTTACATATACGCGTACAGGTATATAAAGTATTAAAAAAATTATCCTTTTTTAATCCAGAATTTCAAAACATCATTTTCTACTTTATCATGGACTAATTCATGTCCACCTGAATTTGCCCATGCTGCTAGATCATTTTTAGCCCCTTTGTCTGTTGCATGAACTTCAAGGACTTGACCTGACTTTAGCTCATCCATGGCTTTTTTCGTCTTAACTATGGGCATTGGACATGCAAGACCTTTTGCATCTAAGATTTTATCTGAGTTCATTTAAAATCCTCCTTATATTCATTCACTATAACCCCTATAGGTATATTACAAAACGTATCAATTTATGTCAACAGCATAATCTAATTTTTCTTATCGGCTTTTTACAAGCAATTGCACAGCTTCGTTTACAACATCATCTGACTGTTCTCCGTTTGCTGCTTTTTCACGCACACATTGCTCTAAA
The DNA here is from genome assembly GCF_900240995.1 of Bacillus sp. Marseille-P3661. Taxonomy (NCBI): domain Bacteria; kingdom Bacillati; phylum Bacillota; class Bacilli; order Caryophanales; family Bacillaceae; genus Bacillus; species Bacillus sp. Marseille-P3661. The sequence goes on along the minus strand of NZ_LT965958.1, from coordinate 57,398 downwards.
TTTTTGCTAACTATTACAGCAATCGTTTTTTCTAATGCACTTCTTGCTGCGGACAGTTGGACAATGACATCTTTACATTCTTTTTCTTCTTCCATCATTCGAAGAACACCTCTAACCTGCCCCTCTATTCTTTTCATACGGTTTTTCACTGCCTTATCATATTCCATCTATATATAACCACCTTTCTTACTTATTAGAAAAGCTGCTATTAATTTTTATTACTATTACTAATCTTTGCATCTCTCTACTTGTTTATAACCGCTTGCCTTACTAATTCGATTATATACCCATATAGGTATTTTGTAAATATGTTTTTTCGTAATCAGGTCTAGGTCATTATCCTTATGTTGGTTAAAGACAAGCCCATTGCTCTGCATTTTATACATAAATTGGGTGGGACACATCTATAATATACAGATTTGTGTTTTAATGATTAACTTTTACTTTGACAGGAGGGTTTCAGTTGACAGAATATGAAGCTGGCGGGTTGGTAATGTTAAGCTTTGGCGCTCTAATCTTGTTTTTACTGTTATTGATTATCCCCTATATTCTCAGTGCTGTAGGTTTATACAATATGGCAAAGCGTGCCCAGATCAACAACGAATGGCTTGCTTTTGTTCCGATCGGTAATTCCTATATTATTGGTGAACTCATTGATAACAAACTTCAATGGTTCCCATTTGGCAGTAGTGGCGGTGTAAAACTGCTAATTGTTACGGTTGGAACCATCATAATAAACTTTATCCCTATTCTAGGTACAATAATTGCGTTTCTTATCGGTATATTTTGGTTTGTTGTTTTTCATTGGCTCTATCAAAAATATTCAGACAGTGCCGTGCTGCTAACCATTATTACTGTGCTTACCGGCGGACTTGCTGCCTGTATATTTATTTTTGCATTACGAAATAAAGAACCTTTAAATTAATTTGTAAAAAATGGGCTCTTGAATTGACTTCAAGAGCCTTCGTCTTTTTTATAAAGAATGTAATTTGTCGGTAAAGGATAAAATTGGAATTATAATATTTTATAAATATGAAACTTTTTAGTGCAACCAACGACTAAGAATTGAACTAAGTTAAACTACACAAGGAGGATTTTTAATGAAGAAAATTTCAATGTTCATTATAATAGTTGGTGTATTTATTGGTCTTGTAGGCTGTAATACAACGAACGAAAATATAGCAGAGGATACGCCAAAAGAGGAAAATGCAGAAACAAATGAAAATACAAAGGATGCTGAAACAGAGTCAAATGAGGAATCTCAGGAAGAACAGCCAGAACAGCCAGAACAAGCTCTACCTGAATTAGAAGAACAAAAGACTGTAAACATGATGCTTGAAGGTATGGCAGAAGAAAAAGTCGTCAATGTTCATCATCATAAAGAACTAGGTTTCTCAACATATGTACCTGATGATATGGTAGTGGAATCAAATTCAGATACATTCAATGTATTTACAAACTTCGGTGGCACTAAAAATGAAGATGCTACATTAAAAATCAAAAGTCAAACAGAAACACAATTAATTGAAGAGCTAGAAGGTAATGGCTTTACAATTGAAAGCCAGGATCAAAAAGCTTACGATTTTTCAGAAAAGGAATTCTCATTGCAAAAAGAAGGTATGATTGGACGCGCAGCAATTTTCAAGCACAATACTAAAGAATATACTTTATACTATTATTTCCCTGAAGATTATGCGGATGGCTTTGGACCAAGATCTGAAATCATTGTTAGTGAAATCGTATGGCATGATGAACAGCAGTAGAATACAGAATAGGATATGGGTATAATTTCCATATCCTTTTTTTATTTTTATCAAGGAAATTATAAAAAAGATTCATTTAGATCTGCTTACATTTCTCGCCTTTATTATTCTCTCATTTCATTCTTTACCATTTGAACAGCTTTTTCATAGTCTGTAGGATTATCAATATCAAAATTCCAAGAGTCATCACCCGCAGGAACTCTCTTTATTTGATTTTTATATTTTTGCAGAATTTCTTTTCCACCAACATCCCCTTCAAGTTGCCTAAATTCGCAAAACAAACTTGAATCAAATAAAACAGGATGTCCAGGACTACTATTATATTGTGGCTGAAAAATTAAATAACCTTTGCTGCGATTTTCAAGATACGATTGTATCATATTATCTATTAACGAAAGTGGAATAAATGGTTGGTCTGCAAGCATAACAAAAGCTGCATCTACATTATTTCCTTCTATACTTCGTATCCCTTTACGCAAGGAAGTAGCCATTCCCTCTGCATATTCCTCATTATTCAAAATAGAAACATTTTTTCGTGAACCTAAATGGTCTGTCAGCTCATGATGATATTTACCCGTTACAACAGCTATTGGGTTTAAGTTTGCCGTTATAGCCTTATCAACACTATATAAAAATAAGGGCTTTCCTGCCAATTGCATCAGCTGTTTAGGCTGCCCCATCCTACTAGATAGACCAGCTGCTAAAATAACTGCTCCAATTTTCACATTATTATACATCTTCAATAGTTCACCTCTTTTATTAATTTTAGACGTATTGTAATGAATATGTAAATCATTTGGATTAAAGATATAGGGCGGATTCTATCAGTCTTTAAATCGTAAATTGTTCATTTATGTAAAAAACATCATGGTGTTTAACAAATTCGTAAGTATGAATCTTAATGCCGTGGCGAAAACAACATGACAGATACACCAATTAAACATATTCCCGCTCCAACCCAATCGTAGACATCCGGTGTTTTTTTATCAATTCCCCATCCCCATAATACAGAAAGTATAATAAAAACACCCCCGTAAGCTGCATACACTCGACCAAAAGAAGGAAATGTTTGAAACGTAGCAATTACACCATATAAAGCTAATGCAATACCACCTAAGATTCCCCAATAATATGGTTTTCCCTCTCTGAGCCATAACCAAACGAGGTACCCACCGCCAATTTCAAGCAAACCGGCAAGGGTAAATAGCACAAATGCATAAAGCACGATCATCACTTCCTAAAAGAATATTATATTAATGAAGTATATCATTACTTTAATGCTCAGATTAGAATAAATCACTTTAAACTAATACTTTGATAAAAACGTTTGGGATTTATTGTAGTTAGCCTTATGAAGAGCTTTGGACACTACTTTTCCTCTTGGTTTCCTCTTCATCTGCCTTATGAAGAGCTTTGGACACTACTTTTCCTCTTGGTTTCCTCTTCATTCGCCTTATTTACCAGCTCTTTGGTTTTCTTGCACTTACGGGAACGTTTAGCGGTTATTCGTTACCAGCTCTCTGCTTTTTTTGTACTTACGGGAACGTTTAGCGGTTATTTGTTACCGGCTCTTTGCTTTTCTTGTACTTACGGGAACGTTTAGCGGTTATTTGTTACCGGCTCTCTGCTTTTTTTGTACTTACGGGAACGTTTAGCGGTTATTTGTTACCGGCTCTTTGCTTTTTTTGTACTTACGGGAACGTTTAGCGATTATTCGTTACCGGCTCTCTGCTTTTTTTGTACTTACGGGAACGTTTAGCGGTTATTTGTTACCGGCTCTCTGCTTTTTTTGTACTTATGGGAACGATTTGCGGTTATTCGTTACCGGCTCTTTGCTTTTTTTGTACTTACGGGAACGATTTGCGGTTATTCGTTACCGGATCTTTGCTTTTCTTGCAGTTACGGGAACGATTAGCGGTTATTCGTTACCGGCTCTTTGCTTTTTTTGTACTTACGGGAACGTTTAGCGGTTATTTGTTACCGGATCTTTGGTTTTCTTGCACTTACGGGAACGTTTAGCGGTTATTCGTTACCGGATCTTTGCTTTTCCTTGTACTTACGGGAACGTTTAGCGGTTATTTGTTACCGGATCTCTGCTTTTTTTGTACTTACGGGAACGTTTAGCGATTATTCGTTACCGGATCTTTGCTTTTCTTGCAGTTACGGGAACGTTTAGCGATTATTCGTTACCGGATCTTTGCTTTTCTTGCACTTACGGGAACGTTTAGCGGTTATTCGTTACCAGCTCTCTGCTTTTTTTGTACTTATGGGAACGAATGGCAGTTATTCGTTACCAGCTCTTTGCTTTTTTTGTACTTACGGGAACGTTTAGCGGTTATTTGTTACCGGCTTTCTGCTTTTTTTGTACTATCGGAAACGATTAGCGGTTATTCGTTACCGGATCTTTGCTTTTCCTTGTACTTACGGGAACGTTTAGCGGTTATTTGTTACCGGCTCTCTGCTTTTTTTGTACTATCGGAAACGTTTAGCGGTTATTTGTTACCGGCTCTCTGCTTTTTTTGTACTATCGGAAACGTTTAGCGGTTATTTGTTACCGGCTCTTTGCTTTTTTTGTACTTACGGGAACGTTTAGCGATTATTCGTTACCAGCTTTCTGCTTTTTTTGTACTTACGGGAACGTTTAGCGGTTATTCGTTACCGGATCTTTGCTTTTCCTTGTACTTACGGGAACGTTTAGCGGTTATTCGTTACCAGCTCTCTGCCTTTTTTGTACTTACGGGAACGTTTAGCGGTTATTTGTTACCGGCTCTTTGCTTTTCCTTGTACTTACGGGAACGTTTAGCGGTTATTCGTTACCAGCTCTCTGCCTTTTTTGTACTTACGGGAACGTTTAGCGATTATTCGTTACCGGCTCTCTGCTTTTCTTGCAGTTACGGGAACGTTTAGCGATTATTCGTTACCGGCTCTCTGCTTTTTTTGTACTTACGGGAACGTTTAGCGGTTATTCGTTACCAGCTTTCTGCTTTTTTTGCACTTATGGGAACGAATGGCGGTTATTCGTTACCGGATCTTTGCTTTTCTTGCACTTCAAGAGCTTTGTACACTACTTTTTCTCTCTGTTTCCTCTTCATTCGCCTTATGAAGAGCTTTGGCCGCATATAGATTGGGTGCAACAAAAAAAGCCGATCTACAAAGACCAGCTCTATAATTAATTTATTGATTCGCTTTTTTTACCCATTCAGCCACAGTTACAGTCCGTATCGCTTGATGTTTAACAGCTGCTTGCACATCTTCTATCATATTACCATCTTGATCTACCGTCACACTTGTTCCATAAGGGTTTCCACCTGAGCCAAAGATAACAGGATCAGTGTAACCAGGAGCTGCCACAATCGCACCCCAATGATACATGGTTGTATACAGAGATAAAATAGTTGCCTCTTGACCACCATGTGAATTTTGCGCTGAACTCATGGCACTCACTACTTTATTTACAAGCTTTCCATTAAACCATAAACCACCTGTAGTATCCAAGAATTGTTTCATTTGAGATGGCATATTACCAAAACGTGTTGGTACACTAAAAATTATTGCATCTGCCCATTCTAAATCGTCCAATGTTACTTCTGGCACAGATTGGGTAGCTTCCACATGCGCTTTCCAAACTGGGTTTCCCTCAATTGCAGACTGTGGTGCTAACTCTGGCACTTTAAGGACCTTCACTTCTGCACCCGCTTCTTTTGCACCTTCTTCAGCCCATCTGGATAATTGATAGTTCGTCCCACCCATGCTGTAATAAATAACCGCTAATTTAACATTTGACATCCGATTGTCTCCTTTTTATATCAGTTTCTAAGTAGGTTTGATAAAAAAACCATCACAACACCTCTATTATTTCAATTTAATGTTCATTTAATTCAAGGATATTAACATTAATGCAGGACTCACTTAGTCAAAGAATGTAGTTAATTTTAATTAGTCATTATTTTGTAATAAAAGGTTTCTATAATTGTCATTAAATCTGCAAAATTACTTCATAATTAAGACCTATAATTGAGACAAATAGATAAGGAGGATTGAGGAAAGTGGGAAAAAGAAAACTGATTACTGTGCTGTTAACAGTAGGTCTAGCTTTTGGCGCCGTTAGTACAAGTGTTCTTGCAAATGAACTGCCGACTAAAGAAGAAATGTATAAGTTGTTTGAAAATGGTGTTCCATCATTTAGTGAGATGCTACCATTCATGAAAAACATGCATCCAACTTGGTCTGAAGATCAACTAGAAGATATGTATAAAGCTTGTCACGAAGAAGGTGGAATGATGCAAAATTCTCGTTTCGCTCCTCAACAGCAAAGCAACATGATGAATAACTTTTAATATCAATAAAAAAACCTGCACTTCAAGTAAATTTCAAGTGCAGGTTTTATATTAAGCAAGTAACCACTTTGTTAGATCACTTTTATTCTCCTCAATAATCCGATGATCAGTTGAATATGTTTTATAGATTACAGCAGCACCTGAATTTCTAAAATGCTCATAATTCTTTTTTCCTACTTCAGGCGGAAAGATTTGATCAAATTCACCATCTGATAGAAAAATGGAAAGATGATGGATAGGCTTTGTCGGATAGTCCTCGGGAACAAAAGATGGAATATAGCCATTCATTGAAACAATCCCTTTTAACGTTTCTCCTAACACTAATGCAAGTGAGTTCGCCAAAATCGCTCCCTGGCTAAACCCGCCAATGTGTACTCTTTCTCGATCTACTGGGTATTTATTACATGCATATTCAATAAAAGACTGTAATCGTTCCATGCTTTCATCAAACAACCTTCGTTCTGGATTACCGTAGCTCTTTAAATAATAAAATGCATATCCATTTTCATATGTAAGCTGTCCACGGATCCCGATTAGTATATATTTTTCCTTCACACCCTCAAAAACTTCTAACATACGTTTTTCATTATGTCCAATACCATGTAACGCAAATAAAACCGGATACGTTTTTCCTGTTTCCATATTAGTCGGTGTGGAAACCTGATAATGAAAGGTCGCTTGCATTCTATAACCTCCTAATTTAGATTTATTCGTTATTAATAACTGCCTAAAAATCACTGGAAATATCATACAGATTAAATTCTGCACAAAACTTTAAATGTCCTTTTTATAATCAAAAACTGATGCGTGATCTATTTTATAAGCAGATCAAGCACCAGTTGCATGGTTTCTTTATTTATGTAGTGGTATTATGTCCCTTTCTGCCAAGCGCCGAAACTGTTTATCAAATGCAATGATCGTGATCGGTTGCTTTAGAGTGACATCTGAAAAATCAATATTAAACTCCCACGGCTGGGAATAGGATTCTGCCAATTTTCGTTTACCTTGATACGCTGCAACGTAATACGGTTGTTGCCCTAATGGCAATTTCACATAAACCATACAATTCCTTACTGTTGTTGGTTTTTTGATTTCTTCTAATGATATATATTCACTCGGATTTTGTTCCACTATTTCCTTTTGAATATCTGATAAGAACCACTCATCGGCAATCATTCGCTTATAATAATCATCAACTAACTGACTATCACCTAAATCATAATTATTATTTTGATTATCATAATTTGTTGTTCGTTTATCTAAATTGAAATATGTGATTGCTTTTACATTAGGAAATAACTTTGGCAAAAAACCGTACATGTTCCCAATTTGGCCTGCTGCCCATTGGGAATAATCTTTTTGGAGTTGATAGCTGTAATGTGAAACAGCACCCTCTGAAATCATAATCGGTTTATGTTGATATTTTTCATAAAGCGGTCGCAAATAATCGATTGGGTTTCCCCCTAACACTTCCTTCCCATGTGAGTACGGAATCGTATATAAAGAAAACCCTATCCAGTCTACTACATCATCTCCCGGATAATAGGGATCTATATTATGTCGCGGTAAAAAGTTTGGAGACCAAACCATAGCAACATTCGGTGCCTCTTCTTCCATAATGTCATGTATCAATCTAAACTTCTCTACATACTTTTGTGGATCCCTACTCCAAGGTACCCATTCCCCATTCATTTCACTTGCATATCGTAAGAAAATTGGGATTCCAGCTCGGTTGGCCTCTCGGGCAAACTGTCGAACATACGCATCATCACTAACATCATCTAATCCGTTTGAAGGTTCCCACCCGATTTGCAACGCCCCTCCATTTCTTTTAACCTCTTCCGCAAATGAAGTGGGAAAATACGAATTCGTGTCTTTATATTTTTTTCTCCAAGACGTGTACGTTAAATACAAAGCATGTTTTTTTCCGTATATTTCATCTACCCTATTAACTCGGCCATTTTCCCGTTTCCCTGCGACGAACATTCCTAAATACGTACCGCTCATTGGTTCAAATTTCGCCAATTTAGCAGGTCTTTCTTTTGGCTCCTCAACTAACAGCTTAATTTCAGTATCAATGTGATCGGCGCGAATTACCTTGACAATTCCCCAATCAGGATGACCCGCTTTTTCCCAAAAAGTTGCTGAAAGACGGTAAAAATGAGCTGCTTTCTTATATTTCTCTGTTGAATCATATAGCTCTGCAAGTTTTGAACTATAAATAGCTGCATTATTCCAGTTTTTAGACTTTTCAGCGGCCTTTACTTTAGCTTCAAGGTTCATTATTTCAGGAGAATGTATCTTCCCTAGTACCTGCGTTGGAATACAGTATTGTAGTAGACACAATGCTATTATCCAAAAGAAATACTTTTTCATGTAAAAACCTCCACAAACTTAATTCAATAGTAGATAGAATTCATTAATCACAGAAAAAGTATTCATAGCGATCAATATCAAAATGTATGAATATATAGGCCACCTGAAAAATAAACAAATATTCCAACAAGACATACACCTAAAAAATATCTATTAATATACTACGTTGAAGCCTAAAGCTTACACTATTTTTTTGAGGTGGTACCTTTTGTTTTATCATGTAAAAGAACTCCAATATCATGCAAAACCTGAAAGACCTGACCCACTGTATGCAAAAAAGTTACAGGAGATCTTAGGCGGACAGTTTGGTGAAATTTCAGTTGCCCTTCAATACTTATTTCAAGGGTGGAGTGTGCGTGGCAACGGTAAATATAAAGACTTACTAATGGATACGGGAGCTGAAGAGCTGGCCCATATTGAAATGCTTGCCACTATGATTGCTAGACTATTAGATGGGGCGCCTGTAGGTGACTTAGAAGAAGCTGCAAAGGACCCAGTAATTGGAGCAATTCTTGGAGGAATGAATCCTCAACATGCCATTGTTTCAGGTCTTGGGGCAATGCCTGCCGATAGTGTCGGCAATAGATGGACAGCTGATTATATTATTGCTAGCGGAAATTTACTAGCAGATTTTAGAGCTAATCTTAATGCGGAATCACAAGGACGGTTACAAGCTGTTCGTTTATACGAATCAACCAATGACCGTGGTGTGAAAGACATGCTTTCATGGTTAATTGCGCGAGATACGATGCATCAAAATCAATGGATTGCCGCAATCAGAGAACTGGAAGCTAAAGAAAATGTTGTCGTACCTAGTACGTTCCCTAGACAGCTGGAAAAATGCGAAGTTTCTTATACTTTATTTAATTATTCTCGTGGAAGTGAAAGTGCAACTGGACGGTGGGCAAATGGGCCAAGTATGGACGGCCTAGGAACTTTCAATTATGTTGCACAACCAGTACCTTTCGGAGAAAAACCTATATTAAAGCCAGCACCTCCTTATATTCATGATACGTTGCCAACTGTTCTTAGAGAAAATAACCGATTAATTCCACCTGATATCGGGTAAATATATATGTTCATTCAGTACCTACCATGTTTTGTTATTTGTAAAGAAGGGGTAGGTACTGTTCGAATTAAGTATAGCTTCAACTATTAATTGTAAAACCCTTTTAGCAATAGTATCATTTTTAATAGAACTGATTGCACAATCACAAGGAATGGATGTGTAACATCTTGAAAATAAAAGTACTACGCCGTTTTTATATTATCCGTTTAGCACTCTCGTTTGTAATTGATTATTGGAAAATCAGTTTGATACATAAACGACTTCAAGGGGAAAAACGAGACATAGCTGTGAATCGAATACATAAAAAAGCTGGAATACGTTATAGGATTACTGCTAGTCGTTTAAAAGGAATCATTGTTAAGATTGGACAATTTTTAAGTATGCGGCAAGATATTTTACCTCAAGCTTTTACAAAAGAATTACAAGACCTGCAGGATGCGCTACCACCTTCACCATCTGAGTCTATCCAACGCTTACTTGAAAAAGAAAATGTTCAGTCTATCTTTAAGGAATTTGATACAACAGCGATTGCTGCTGCTTCACTTGCACAAGTCCACAAAGCTGTTTTAAATGATGGTACAGTAGTTGCCGTCAAGATTATTAGACCAGGCATGGCGAAACTTGCCCGAATTGACTTAAGCACAATCGGTCTTGCTGTGAAAGTTGTTCAAAAAATACCTGCTTTAAATCGAAAAATGAATTTTATTGAGATGCATAGGGAATTTACTGAAACGATTGAACGGGAATTAGATTGCGATCAAGAAATCAATCATATGCTGCGTTTTGAAGACATGTTTTCAAATAATAACCGCATTAAAATACCAAAAGTATTCAAAGATCTTAGTACACCTACTATTTTAGTTATGGAATTTATGGAGGGTGCTCGAATTACAAATCATAATATGAATATCGATACTGTGATGATGGGTGAAACAATACTAGATGCCTATTTTAAGCAGCTGCTTGTGTTTGGGTTTATCCATGTGGACCCCCATCCTGGTAATTTACTACTATTACCCGACCATCGGCTTTGTTTTTTAGACTTCGGAATGATTGACGAACTGACAGTTGAAGAGATTCAAACATTGCGGAGCCTGTTTCGTTGTATTATGTTTCGTGATTTAGAGGGTGTGCTAACTGCTTTTGAGGAACTGGGTTTTCTTCCTAAAGATGCTGACCGTAAAGAACTATTACCTATGCTCTCGCAACTTCTTGACCGACTAGATGGAGCTATTGAGCATCAATCGAAACAGGAGTTCAAACATGTCATTTCAGGACTCAAATATTTCATAAATAAAAGCCCCATTCAACTTCAAGCAAAATACATGTTTCTGTTAAGAGGAGCCGGAATGCTTATCACCGTTTTAAATGAATTAGCACCGCGAACAAACTGGTTTGAAATCCTTTTTCGTATAGGACCAGCTACTTTTAGTTCTCCTATTCAGACTAGCAATTCAATACAAGCAAACGGGGACTATAAATAGGAAGACCCTCACGATGAATTTGTTAGTTTTATACGGACATACTATCTATGAAGAAAAGGGGTGGCTGACATGGATTTTGATATAACGACTATTTATGAGAAAATGCCTGATTTCGATAATCATGACGAAGCTAGCAAATGGTTTAAAAGTCAATTCCAAGATAGGTTTTTACTGAGAAGTAGTGATACAAGCGATGGTAAAAAAGTTTTCTATTATCATATTGTGAAAGATCCCGAAGTTTATCAAAACTATCTTGAAAGTCATGCTAGTGCAGTTAGAGACGAAATTAGCAATATAGATACGTTTGAAAGTTACTCAACTGTCGAGATAAGTGAAGATGGTGACATTAGTCTTTCTATTTAAGACTCCTACGATCGTAGGAGTCTTAACTGAAGGACTTTTTTAGTTATGAGCTTTGATGGAATTTCTATTTGCTCATTTTTTGGCGGACATACAGTCACTTATTATAATAAAAAGATGCAAATTAATGAACTTTCCGGACATAGGATCCTTTATTCTATCGATTAGGTTCAAAATTAACCTCATTTTTGTAAAATAAGGAATCAAATGTCCTTCAAACTATAAAAAATCACCTTTTTGACGAAATAACGGATCTGATGTCCGCGTATCAAAAAAACTAATGATAAGTAATAATCCTCGAGTCCACTTTACGATTTCTCTATCGTTTTCAATTTATAGCTCTGCACAATCTCATATTTCGGACTTTTACTCGGAAAAATCTGATAGATCACCACTTCATCTACATGCAGCTGTTGTTGTTCAGTATATCTCTCTGTTAATTCAAAAAAATTATCAATGCTTGATTCACCAGCCCATTTCTTTGCAAGTGTAATATGCGGATTGTATTCCCTATTTTCTTTTGCGAAGCCTACTTTTTGTGCGCAAGATTCAACAGTTTTCTGTAATTGAACTAAAGGCTCTGTTCGTTCTACCCCCGCCCACAACACACGAGGTTTTCTAGGATTACCAAAGTTTCCAATTTTACCTACAGTTAAATCAAACTCCGAGAGCTCCTCAATTTCAGCAAGCTCTATGCGCAGTTGCTGTATCTTTTCACCATCTACTCCACCTAGGAATTTTAAGGTAATATGTAAATCCTGTTTATGTGGCCACTGTTTATAAGAAATTTTGTTCTTTAATTCATGTTGCCAAATTGAAAAATAATCCTGGAGTGATGATGGTAATGGAATGGCTATAAAATAATGTGGGTTAGTTGACATATATGATAAACCTCCAGATTTAAATTTGATTAAACACAATTTATCTTAATAACCTCTATTACTATAATTACCAGTATTGAAAGTAATACTCTATTGTTGAACAACAGATTTGCCCAAACAAAAAAAGACCGTTGATTAACTCTCAACAGTCTGATACTTGGTACTATTATTGTTTACTTGCATTGCATAATGGTATTTTACAAGGTTTCCTAATACCTCTGCTAACAATGGTGGGACCGCATTGCCAATTTGTTTACCAACAGATGTCTTGTTCCCATAAAATACGAAATGATCATCAAACGATTGAATTCTAGCGGCCTCTCTTGGTGTCAGCGCGCGATGTCGTTCTGGATGGATTACTCGTCCAGCAGATGGTGTATCAAATCTAGTTGTAATCGTAGTAGCTAGCTTATCCCACTCTAACCGGCCGTAGGAACCACTATGAACGGATTTAATTTCTTCATTATTTTCTAGATCTTTAAAGTTTTGTCCAGGTAATATTTCCATCATCCTTGATAATGCAATCTCATTATGTTTCGTTGCAAGATGGTTATATAACTTCGAAGACTCCGCTCGTCTTGCCATTTGATACGAGCTAGAGGGTTCGAATACATAATCCTGTTCGAACATACCTTCAGAATGATTTAAATAATTCAGGTCTGAAATCGCTTCTTGAAGATTCACTTTGTCAAATCGATGTGCGTCGCGCCTTAACATTTCTTGTTTAACGACTTCAAGCCCATTATCTAAGTCCACTTCCCCATATCTAGAACCTACAATTATGAACCTTTTACGAGCCTGAGGAACGCCGTACTCTTCAGCCGAAACAACTTTCATTGTCAGCTGATAGTTGGCATTTTCGAAATTGCTTTTATCTTCAAAGGTTTTAATAATTTCTTCTAAAATCATGCCATTTTTTAAGCTTTTCATGCCAGGGACATTTTCGATCACAAAATAACTAGGCTCAAATCTTTGAATCATTTTAAAATAATATTTAAATAAGTAGTTACGTGGATCATCTAAGAATTCATTTTTCTTGCGAATTCGCCCCCCGGCCATACTGAATCCTTGGCACGGCGGCCCACCGATAATAACATCAATATTTTCCAAGCCCTCGGTAACCCGGTCCTTTAAATGATCATCATTTAGCTCCGCTATGCCTTCACTCAACAAATCATCAAAGTTCTCTACTAGATGCTGGATATCATAATTCATCATGAGGGTATCTCTAAAATTTCGTTTATATGTTTCTGCAATTTGTGTATCAATTTCATTCGCAAGGATAATGTTATAACCAGCTTTTTTAAATCCCGCTGAAAATCCTCCCGCTCCTGAAAAAAGATCAATAACGTTCAAGCTAATTTTCGCCTCCCATTGCCTCCAAGTAAGAATCTACTTCGTCACTCATCCTATATTTTAACTGATAGTATTTCAAATACTCCATCTCTGCATGTGTTAAACGATAATGATGCCCTATTAACCTATCTATTTCATCTATAATCATTTTACACTTTTTATGACGATATTCGTATTCAGTTTGCACACTACCAATATATTCCTTTGTAGATTCCAACTCAGTTTCTAACCTACCTGCTAATATAGCCAGCTCATTTTTTGTATCGCCATTCATTTCGTCGATATCAAACTTAAAGTTTTTAAACTCTTTTGAAGTGTGATGCCAACAATCGGATATACATTCCCAATACATAAAGAAAATCGATGAATTTAATAATGCCATGATCACTTTACTATCCGTTTCGGTGTTGAATCCGAATGTTTTAAATTCATTCGACTCTTTTTCTGTTAAAAATGCTTTTGTCCAAAATGTCATTCGCATACTAACATAAATAGGGAAAGGGCCACCCTCTTTTAAAATAGCGTCCAGAGATTTTTGGTTACCATTCATTTTATTTAAGATACTAACCTGGATTGGATCTGCGATTTTATAATAAAAATCGTTTTCAGTTTCTGTAAACGGATTTTGTAAAAAATATAAATTAGTAAACACGTTTTCCCGCTCATCTTTATACCAATGAATATAATTTGACGAATACACTTCCGCGTTACGATTTGTATTACTTTTTTCACTAATGATGATAGTTAGTTTTTGATGTACACCTGTAAATAGTGTACCTGGTCGATCACCAAAGTTCGCATAAAATACGTACTTACTATTATTTTTAAATAAAGATCGAACCGAAGCCATTCTTGGAGTGGAAACAATTGAAATAGGCACGATCATCCCCAAAACACCGTTTTCCTTTAACAATTGATAGGATTTTTCTAGGATAAACGCATATAAATTGCCCGCATCGATCGTTTCAAGGTCCATCACCTTATAATAGTTCTTTTTCACTTTTGCATACTCAATATAGGGAGGATTCCCAATAATACAATCAAACCCACCGGTGTTTACTATCTCGTAAAATTCAAAATTCCAATGAAACGGTAGAACTGACTTTTTCCATTCTTCTAGCTCTATCAATTCCATTTCATCGCTATGATATTTTTGAAATGTAAGCAGATCTAATTGGTCTAAAGTTGTATTGTCATCTATCATTTCCACTTCGCCAATTAATGAGTTACCGCTTTTAAAATTAGTTTTGATTTCTGGGAAAGCATCTAGATTGTCACGATAGCAATGTAAAAGTCGCAGAGATAATCTTGTTTTTAAGATATCAATACTTTCCTCCATTATATCAACACCATACAAGTTGTGTTCGATACAATGTTTAATGATCTCAAATTCCGGATTGCCAGTGGAAGAAGACGTATCAGCTACATTCAACTTTTGCTTATGAATAGCAATATGGAGCTCTAACAAGGTTTCAAGTGCTGTAAAAATAAAAGCCCCCGTACCACAGGTAGGATCAAGTATTGTTACGCCTTCTAAAGACTTGTAAAGATCCTCTAGAATCGATGGTTCTTCGATGTTTTCAATCGAGTATTTAAATAGCGACAATAAGTCGATATTATGTTTAAGTAATAGCTCGATCGAACAAAGATTTGTTGAAGTAATTTCATTCTTTATTCGACTGTATGTCAGCTGTAAATGTTTCTGTTCATAGCTATATGGAAGATTTACGTTTAATTTAATAAAGTGTTCCGGAAATTCTTTAACATGCTGAAACATCGTTTCAATAAATGAATCTTTATTTATTAATTTATTGATAATCGCGGCAACAACCGAATTACTTGTTATATAGGTTGTTGTATCATCTTCCGTGTAATAAGCACCTAAATCTTTTTGGTTAATATACTTTTCAAAAACGTTTCCGAGGATTTTCGGAGTAATCGTTGATTTTGCATAATTATCTTCTAAACTCCAGTTATATTTGCTAAACCGTTTAATAATTAGTTCATATAACTCGTTTTCAATTCTAGTATTTTCATCCTCTGAGAATTGGAGGATTGAGAAATTCAGATATGGAATCTGATCATTTTTTACTTCTCGAAAAGAATAGTCAGTGTTAATTAGCTGAAAAAGCTGAAGTAAATAGTCATGAAAATGCTGCTCTTCCTTAATTATTTTTTGAATGCTTTCTTCCAAATATTTCTCGGGGAGAATGTTATTTTTTTCGAGAAAGAAAAGCAACATGACTCTATTTAAAATCATTGAAGTATAGTAGGATTGGTTTACGCTATTTCCAATTTTATTTTCGATTTCTTCATGGAGTTTTTTATATGTTTTATAAAAGCTTTGAATGATTTTATGTTGATCCATTAGTATGATCCCTTCTGTCCTAAGCAGATTTCGGTTGTACGATAATTTCAATGTCTAAGATAAATTAAATCTACGAGTATAATATTATAACAAATAATATCATTCTATTGAATCTTTTCATACATAATGCAGTAAGATAATGCTTTTAGTTGATTAATTTTTATTCCAAGAAAGTATTAGAATGATTAACATTCTAAATGAGCATAATAAGACAATATTTATTCCAGCTCTATGTTTAACCTCTTCCTAAAAATCAACCAGTTCGACCAATTCGACAAACAAATAGTTTGATTTCCCCGTTTTCTCACAAACCTCTCACATTATTGTGATTTTTTCATGTGATTTCTGCGCCTGAATTATATATGATAAGGGGGTGTCTTAAAAATTAAGGAGTGAACAATTCGTGCCAAGAGTTTTTATTCATTTTACATTTTTATTCTTCGCTATCACTGCATTATCAGGTTTGTGGATGCGAGGGTCAGTTTTTTTTCATACCTCAATACTTCCATATACAAATGTGTTGCACGGCCATTCACATTTGGCGATATTAGGATGGGCGTTTATTGGAGCGTTTGTTGTTTTCTTAACTATCTTTTGGAAGACGATAACTCAAAAGAAACAAGCTATAACCATTACATTAGCGTTATGCGTTACATCCGTATTTATGTTTATCGCGTTTTTATACCAAGGCTATGGCGTAATTTCAATCATAATGTCCACTTTACATATTTTTATTGAATATTGGGCTTCTGCATTCATCTATCGGCAATTAAAAATTCATTCACACATACCTAAGTCAGCAAAAGCATTTATGAACGGCGCCTTACTAGTTTTAATTTTATCATCCATTGGACCATATGCACTTGGCTTTATTGCAGCTAATGGCTTAAAAGATACTGATTTTTTTGATATGGCGATGTACTTTTATTTGCATTTTCAATATAACGGCTGGCTTACATTGTTTTTAATTGGGTTATTTATATCCATTGTCCATTTAAAGAAAGTTATTATGAACAGCTTTTTGTTGATTATAGGATTTTGGTTGTATTTCATTTCTCTTTTCCCTGGATATTTTTTAAGTGTACTATGGGTGGATTTGGGAGAATTGCCTTATATTCTTGCTTTAATTGGCGGAATTGGGCAGTGGCTTGGAGTTTTGGCAATCTTAATGGCTATAAAAAATTCATGGAACCTTTTAGTGCTAAAATTCACAGCCTTAACGATTAGTTGTTTAAGAATCACATTAATTTTATTGCTAATCAAAAGCACGATGGAACTTGGACTCATTTCACCAGCATTGGCCAATTTAATTTATGATACAAGAAGCATTGTCATTGGTTATTTGCATTTAACACTGCTGGGGTTTGTTAGTATTTTCATTTTAACACTGTACCAATTGGCCGGTATTATTAAAAACGATGCCATGGCTTTGAATGGATTTATTGTATTTTTTATCGGTTTTTTATTAAATGAAATCTTTCTTTTTATTCAAGGATTCACACAATGGTTGAACCTATTTAGAATTCCATTTTATACGCAAGCACTACTTCTAGCCAGTTGTTTCTTATTAATCGGTGTGATGATACAATGGCTGGCTTTTGCAAGAAATAAAAGAATCTTTTATTAGTACTAAGAATTGTATACTGCTAGTAAAAATAAAATGGCGAGCTTATTCATATAGCTCGCCATTTTAAGTTTATACTTTTAATGTAATCTGGCATGTTCCAAGACTATTTTCTCCCCATTGAACTTCCAACGTGTCACCATTCTGAAGGGTCGCAATCCCTTCTGGGGTGCCCGTATAAATAAGATCGCCTTTACGAAGTCCATAATTGCCTCCAATAAAATCTATTATGTTATCTAAGGAGAAAATCATTTGTTGAGCATTCCCAACTTGTAGGATATGACCATTTTGAATTAATTTAAAATCTTGCGCTAACAATTCATTCGTAAAGATTTTGAATTCACCAACTCCCGAACTCCCTGGGAATCCTTTAGCAGGTAACCATGGCTGCCCTTTTTCTTTTACACTATTTAAAACTTCGCGATAAGTGAAATCAATGCCAATTGTAAATTTATCAACTAAATCCTGAAAAGCTATTCCTTTTTCAAATGATCGACCAATATGTAAAACAATCTCAGCTTCACCATTCACGATTCCACGGGTTCCATCTAGTTTTATTTTTGCTGCATTCACTTTTTTTAACGAGTGTGTTGGTTTCATGAAAATAATCGGCTGTTCGGTCAACTTGTTCCCCATTTCCTTAGCAAAAGAGCCATAATTCCGTCCCACACAATAAATATTTCTTATATCATCTACCATGACCGTTTCTGCCTCCTTAAGATTCTATTACGTATGAACATTCAAATTAACGCAGCATTTTCATTTCCCATTCATGAATTTCATAGGAACGGGCGCCATGAGCTATAAACGGATCATTTTCAACTAGTGCGGTAACTTCTTTGAGCGATTCTCCTAAATAAATTACAAGCCCCCCTGTACCATCTGTAAATCTACCTTTTGCTAGAACTTTACCTTGTGCAGCTAATTCTTTTAAATACTCTAAATGCTCTTCCCGATATTGTTTATTGATTTCAATATTAAGCATTCTAGAGATGACTGCGAAATGTTTCATTCAAAATCCCCCTTTTTGTTTTTAAAACTACCATTTTTAAGCAATTTACTCATTTTATTTATTTAGAATTTACCTGCCTTCCATTCTTCTTTATCTTACAAACGTAATATAATCCGTATTAACTGGTTCCAATCCGCCACGTCTATGCAGTGCATTTATTTGACCGCGATGATAGTGCCCGTGTAGCGCAACATGGGTTAAAATGTCTCCCAACGAGGTCTGAAACGTCTCTCCCTTGCTATTTTTGTAATGGATTATCTTCTCTAAGTCTGAATCCTTCATGCTATCGAGAAGTGCTGCATAATCTTTTTCATTTTGTTCTGCTAAAGCTTTGCATTCATCAACAGTAAGATCATTCCAAATTGCTAAGTTTGAGCTGTCGTTTCCATGAATTCTTGTTAACCATACACGCTCTGCAAGAAGAATATGGGCAAATAGCCGCCTTTGCTCAGTGGTATCCTCTTCAAAACTGTTCAATGTTTCATTAATTCGTCTATTTGCCCAGTTTACATGGTCATACATCCTTTTAATTATTTTCACTATATCTTTCTCCTCTCATTTTGAGAATCATAGATCTATTATATTAGATATTCGGTTTAATTTTCATAAAAGTCATAAAATTCCATCACCTTTTTATTGATATAAAAAAACACCCTCGAGACTAGGGTGTGCTTAAATCCTTAATATTAAGTTCGCTTAGGTTCCCATGGTAAATCCACACTAAACATGTTTGCCATTTTTTCGTTTTCTAGCTTTCGTTTTTTACGTGTTTCTGCCCGGCTTATCGCTGATTGATGAAGCATTTTTTCTTCTTCAGACTGCGGCACAACTTGCGGCACAGGCGTTGGCTTTCCTTCTTCATCTAAGGCCACAAATGTTAGAAAAGAAAGCGCACATATATTTCGCTCACCTGTAAGCAAATTTTCTGCAATCACTTTTACAAATACCTCCATCGATGACCTTCCTGTATAAGTTACAAACGCTTCTAAACAAACTGAATTTCCTTCGTTAATAGGATGAAGAAAATCCACTGAATCTGTAGATGCTGTAACAACTGATTTACGTGAATGACGAATTGCTGAAATGGCAGCCACATCGTCAATATAAGCCATTAGCTTTCCACCGAACATGGTTCCATGTGAATTGGTGTCTAAAGGAAAGACAATACTCGTTTTGACTACAAACGATTCTCTACAAAATTTTGATTCACTCATAAATGTTCCCCTTTTACTAATTAATTTAATGCAAGAAAAAATTAATACTTCATAATCAACTCTTACCGCATAATCTAAGTCGGCTACTTATTCTTCACCGGCAATGCTCAAACTCTATATTCATTATTTACATAAAATCAAAAAAATAGCGAATCACATGGAAAAAGATAGGTGAAGTATACGACAAACTATCGACACGATTTAGATAGCTTTCCTTTAGATTTTCAAATTTCTCACTATCCCCGATTAATAAATCTCGTTTTAATACTGAAATTGTCAAACTTCCAAATAAACCGCTTAAGCTAATAATTAGTCCTGAAAGAATTCCAAATGTTATATCAAGCGGTGTTAAAAATGGATAAATAAAATACGAAACACACGTCGTAATGACTGCAGCCCCGATTGCACCTTCCCATGTAATGAACGGGTTTGCGGTCGGCGCAACTTTTCTTTTTCCAAAATAAATAGAAATCAAATACTGAACAACATCACTAACTTGAGTCAGCAACACTAAAAACAACACTATATTTGCACCATACTCAGGGGTTGCAAATTGAAAATAGGCTAAATGACTTAATCCAAATACCATTAGCATTAAGCCCCATTGGGTCGAGCTTACTGAGCGCAAAAATCCTAATGTCCCTTTACCTATTAATCTTGGAAGAGGGAGCAATAAAAACACATACACTGGAATAAAAACGATGAACATACCATACCAACCTGTATAGATCCAATAAAATTGTATTGGGATTGTTATATATGCCCAGAGAAATAAACGGCGGTCTGCCTTTCTTGTTCTCATCATCGAAAAATATTCTTTAAGTGCAAAAAAGCAAAGTATCATCAATGATATCAAAGAAACAATCGGATTGAATAATGTTGCAGCACAAAAAACGCCGAACATTCCCCACCATGTCTTTACACGAAGTGAGATGGTCGAAAAGTTTTTCATTGGCTCTTTCTTTTTCAAAATATAAAATACAATATTAACAGTCAATAATCCTAGAAAGATGACCCCTAGCGTCCAAAACGTTGTAATCATTTAATCCCTCCCCCAACTCAAAAAAACTATTTCTTTTTTACATTTTATCGCATACTGTATAATACAGATTAGAACAGATTTTAATAATTTTAAAGAGGGAATTTTCATGAATTCAAGCGAAGTGGTATATATATTATTAACCGATACCGGCACTCTTTTTACAAAGTCCATTAAAAAATATACAAAAGCCCCATACAACCATGCATCCATTTCATTTGATAAAGATTTAAATGAATTATATAGCTTCGGTAGAAAAAACCCTAACAATCCAATAAATGGTGGGTTTGTAAAGGAAGATATAAAGACAGGGACCTATAGCAAATATCCTAATACCACCTGCGTAATCTATCAATTAGATGTGACAAAACGTGAAGTTGAAAAAATGAGACGGGTATTGAATGTTTTTAAAAGAAGTCAAAGTAAATTTCTATATAATCTTCTTGGTGTGGTTGGTGTTTCTATAAATGAACCTATTGAATTTAGTAATTCGTATTTTTGCTCGCAATTTGTGTCTGAAATCCTCCACCGGTCAGGTATTCGGTTATGGGATAAGCTACCAGCCTTAGTAACACCCGATGATTTTAGAAATAGCGAACGCCTCAAGCTCGTCTATGAAGGAAAGTTATTTGAATATCCCCCAATCAAAGAACAGAATATTGGCGATTGAGTTTTAGTAATACATTTATAAAATTAATCAAATTTTATCTTAATGATAGGCATCCACTTTGTGTTGGATGTTTATTTTATTTTGTGGTTCTAACTTATGAAGAGGATTCACATGGTCTTTCTCAATTGGTTTCCTCATCATGGGGATTATGAAGGGGGTTCTACCGTTTTTTCTTGCTCCGTTTCCTCTTCATCGGCACTATGAAGGGGGTTCTTTCGTTTTTTCTTGCTCCGTTTACTCTTCATCGGCACTATGAAGGGGGTTCTACCGTTTTTTCTTGCTCCGTTTCCTCTTCATCGGCACTATGAAGGGGGTTCTACCGTTTTTTCTTGCTCCGTTTCCTCTTCATCGGCCTTATGAAGGGGGTTCAACCGTTTTTTCTTGCTCCGTTTACTCTTCATCGGCCTTATGAAAGGGTTTCTATCGTTTTTTCTTGCTCCGTTTCCTCTTCATCGGCACTATGAAGGGGGTTCTACCGTTTTTTCTTGCTCCGTTTCCTCTTCATCGGCCTTATGAAGAGGGTTCTTCCGCACTTTCTAGCTCCTTTTCCTCTTCATCGGCCTTATGAAGGGCTTTCTACCGTTTTTTCTTGCTCCGTTTACTCTTCATCGGCCTTATGAAGAGGGTTCTTCCGCACTTTCTAGCTCCGTTTCCTCTTCATCGGCACTATGAAGGGGGTTCTTTCGTTTTTTCTTGCTCCGTTTACTCTTCATCGGCACTATGAAGGGGGTTCTACCGTTTTTTCTTGCTCCGTTTCCTCTTCATCGGCCTTATGAAAGGGTTCTACCGTTTTTTCTTGCTCCGTTTACTCTTCATCGGCCTTATGAAGGGGGTTCTACCGTTTTTTCTTGCTCCGTTTCCTCTTCATCGGCCTTATGAAAGGGTTTCTATCGTTTTTTCTTGCTCCGTTTCCTCTTCATCGGCCTTATGAAGGGCTTTCTACCGTTTTTTCTTGCTCCGTTTCCTCTTCATCGGCCTTATGAAGAGGTTTCTTCCGCTCTTTCTAGCTCCTTTTCCTCTTCATCGGCCTTATGAAGTGCTTTCTACCGTTTTTTCTTGCTCCGTTTACTCTTCATCGGCCTTATGAA
>NZ_LT965958.1:0-34680 GCF_900240995.1 Bacillus sp. Marseille-P3661 | reverse complement strand
TTCTACCGTTTTTTCTTGCTCCGTTTCCTCTTCATCGGCCTTATGAAGAGGGTTCTTCCGCTCTTTCTTGCTCCTTTTCCTCTTCATCGGCCTTATGAAGGGCTTTCTACCGTTTTTTCTTGCTCCGTTTACTCTTCATCGGCCTTATGAAAGGGTTTCTACCGTTTTTTCTTGCTCCGTTTCCTCTTCATTGGCCTTATGAAGGGCTTTCTCTCGTTTTTTCCACCCTGGTTTCCTCTTCATCGGCCTTACGAAGAGCTTTCTCCCGATATTTTTAGCACATTTTCCTCATCATCGAGCTTCTTTGTTTTTTATGAAGGATTGATGACAATACTATGTTTATATCGATAATATAAAAAGGAAATTTACTAAACTGGCCCAGATTTTAAATATGTTTACTTTTTAAAAAAATGGTATGATAAAATTTATATTAATTTGTAGGAGAATAGATGTGAAAAGAACCATCAAGGTAGTGGCTGCTATTATTGAAAATGATCAAAAAGAAATATTATGTGCTTTAAGGTCTCCGCGTATGTCCACCCCTAATCGATGGGAGTTTCCAGGTGGTAAAGTAGAACAAAATGAGGATATGTACTCAGCACTTGAAAGAGAGATTGAAGAAGAGCTTGGCTGTAAGATCCGAACTTATGAGTTATTTAGCGAAAATTATCATGAGCATGAAATGGCAATCATCCGTTTAATTGCCATTAAGTGTAGTATTATTGATGGTATACCTATTCCACATGAACATTCCAAGTTAATTTGGTTAAAAAGAGAAAATTTACTTTCATTAAATTGGGCGCCGGCAGATATTCCCGCTGTACAGCAATTAGCTGACGAAAAATAATCAGCATATATTATACATATTTCAAAGAAAGATATTAATTAGAAAGGGAGTTTTGCATGATCAATGTTCTTTTCGTTTGTCTAGGCAATATTTGTCGGTCACCCATGGCCGAAGCAATTTTTCGTGATTTAGTATTTAAAGAGAATTTAGAGAATAAAATAAAAGTCGATTCGGCGGGGACCGGAAGTTGGCATATTGGAAATCCACCACATAAAGGGACGCGGGAGAAGTTAGATGAAGTAAATATCGATTACAGTACGATTGTAGCCAGACAGTTTCAACGTTCAGATATAGACAATTTCCAATATATTGTTGCAATGGATGAAAAAAACCTCAATGATATTAAATCGATTGCGGGCGATCATCACTCAAGCTATATTGCGAGATTGATGGATTTTGTTGAAAATGGAACTGTTCGAGATGTTCCTGACCCGTATTTTACAGGTAACTTTGAAGAAACCTATGAACTTGTTTTGAATGGTTGTCAACATCTACTCAAATTTATCCGCGAACGTGAAGGAATTTAATATCGTAAACAGCCAGAGCCTTGGGAGAAAATGAACTGCTCCTTCCAACGACTCTGGCTATTAGTTTTATTCTCTCTTCTATTCCAAAATTAGTTCCCTATTCTCCTCCAAATTCCCAAACGCTATGACTTAAACTTCCATAACGAAAACTGCGATGGAGAAGTTTTGCCGTTTTTTTGTCATCAGCTGCACCCATTGCATAAAAAATCGGGATAAAGTGCTCATTGCCATATGGCGGAACTGCAAATTGTGCATTTGGTGCTAACGATTCATACTGGAACAATGATGCAGTATCCCACTCTGCAAGACGTGCTGCGATCCAATCATCGAAATCGACCGCCCACTGATCAAATTCACCTTCACGGTCTGCCCAATTAAGTGCACGGAGATTATGCACTGTACCGCCACTGCCAATTACCATAACATTTTTTTCTCTGAGAACAGCTAAGGATTGACCAATTTTGTATTGTTGTTCAGGTGATAATCTAGGATTTACGGACATTGAAATGACTGGAATATTTGCATTAGGATATAACATTCGTAAAACAACCCATGCACCATGGTCTAAGCCACGAGTGTTATCCACTTCAAATTGTATCCCCTGATTACTAAACAATTCAATAATTTCCTCCGTAAGCTCGTGCTTACCTTTTGCAGGATATGTGATCTGATATAATGGTTCCGGGAATCCACCAAAATCATAAATAGTACTAAATTCCTCGACATCACTTACCTTTTGAGTTGCTGATTCCCAATGTGCTGAAAATAAAATGATAGCAGCAGGTGTAGGCAGCATGTTACCCAATTGATTTAAAAACTGTGTATATTGATTATTTTCAAGAGCTAACAACGGTGCTCCATGTGCAATAAAATACGATGGCATCATCTACTTATTCCCCCTCCGTTTTCAGTCTATCTACAATCCATGAAGTTAAATCTTTTAAGTTTTCTAATGAAACCGTGTGTGGTTCTGGATACGAACGGAAGGTTACATGTGCTCCTAATTCTTTGAAATATTCACTCGCATCGATACCCCATTCATAGGGCAGAATATTGTCCTGTTCACCATGAGAAATAAACAAAGAAAGCTTGTCAACTGCTTGTTTTTTGTATTCTTCTTTTACAAATTTAGGTATATATCCGCTTAAAGCGACAATGCCCTTCAGTCTATTTCCTAACGTCAAACCTAGTGTCATGGATAATATAGCTCCTTGACTAAATCCTAGTAAATACATTTGTGATTGATCGATAGGATACTCTTCACATGCATAATCAATAAAGCTTGTTAACTTTTCAATACCTTCGTCAAATACTTGACGATGCGGTTTTCCATAGCCTTCAATTGTAAAAAAAGCATAACCTGGTGGTTGTTTTAAATGACCGCGAATACTAAAAATATAAAACTGGTTCTGTAAGCCTTCTACTAAAGAAAACATATTTTGTTCATTACTTCCTATCCCATGCATAATAAATATCGCAGGATACGATTGATTTGGCTCAGCATTTACTGGTTTGCGTAATTCAAAAACCATTGGCGCATTCATTATGACCCACTCCTTATAACACTATTTTTTCTGTATATTAACTAAACTATTTATAGTTACTAATGTTTTTTTATATGAATAATAATCATCTATAGGATAACAATATACATTGTGGAATGTCAATGAATTATTTGTTAATATAGAATATAGTTTCATATCAGAGAACACACGAGGTGACTTCAATGGATATCGGTTCAAAAATTCGTGCTATCCGAAACCGAAAAAAAATCACAATCGCACAAATGTGTGAGGAAACAGGTTTATCAAAAGGATTTATTAGTAATGTAGAAAACAATAATACGTCTCCATCAATACAAACATTGCAAACCATCGCTACTTTTTTAGACGTACCCTTACCTTATTTATTATTAGAAAAAAAGCAGCATATGCGTGTCGTGAGAAAGGCGGAACGCTCCTACACAACTACAAACAATTATAAAGTTGAACATATCGCATCAAGAGGCGGATTACGAATGGTTAGTGTTGAATTTCCGCCAGGAGCGGAGTTAGGGGAATCTCATGCACATGAGGGTGAAGAATGTCATCTTATTCTAGAAGGAAAAGTTTTAGCTCAACAAGGCGAAGATTCCTATATTTTAGAAACAGGAGATTCTTTTAGCTGGAATGCAAGTGTACCCCATTTTGTTAAAAACATCGGTGAAGAAACAGCATTTGTCTTAATTGCGTCATACTCAGATGAAGAGTTGAAAGATTTGTTTTAATTCTTAGTTAAAATAATACATAAGATCGTTCAACTAACTAATTATTCGAAACAATAATTATAATGTTTTTGCTAAAAAGTTTTATGGACATAAATTCCGTTAAATAATAGAAATGATACTAACGTAATAATTTTCTATTACTTAACGGATTCAATGTCCTACTAGTTCACAAACAAGCCTTTATGTAAAAGGTTTATACACTTAAATTGCAAGTAAAAAACAATTCATAGTAAATTATATAACTAACATTCAACATTCTTGCATCTTATATATATTCCCTAAGAAAAACTTCTTTAAGAACTTTTATAACACTACGTATTTACTCACAAATAATCATCATAATACAAAGACTAAAAAATATTCTTATTTCTCAACACTTTTAGCTTGAATAAGTAAAACTTTTAGAATAATATCATTATTGTTTTCTATAAAAATTCATATCTATTTATATGAAAGGAGATGCACGAATGAAATTACGGGTGTCAACAGTTCAGTACCACCTACATACCATTCACTCTTTCGAAGATTTTGCAAATCAAGTTGAGCATTATGTAAAAACTGCCCAGGAATTTGGCGCAGATTTTGTACTGTTCCCGGAGTTTTTTACTACTCAATTATTATCAATTGGTAATGATAAAGGGCAGGCATTAACTATAAATGAACTACCTGATTTTACTGAGCAATATCAAAGCTTATTTACAAAACTAGCACAAGAAACAACAATGCATATTATCGGTGGCACACATATTATTAGAAAAGGTGAAAAGTTATATAATGTTGCACATCTTTTCTATCCGGATGGCCGAATTGCACAGCAAGCTAAGCTTCATCTAACTCCAACTGAAGTTCATGAATGGAATATGGACGGCGGAGATACATTCCAAGTGTTTGAAACTGATAAAGGAAAAATCGCTATGTTAACCTGCTATGACATTGAATTTCCTGAAATCGTTCGAATGGCAAAGGCAAAAGGGGCGGACGTTATTTTTTGCCCATCATGTACGGATGATCGCCACGGCTTTTATCGTGTTCGTTATACAAGCCATGCTCGAGCAGTTGAAAATCAAGTGTATGTAGTAAATGCTGGTACAGTTGGATCACTGCCAACAGTTGATTTTATGCGGTCAAATTTTGGTCAATCTGCAATCATTACACCAAACGATATTCCGTTTCCACCAAGAGGTATTTTAGTCGAGGGTGAACTTAATCATGATATGGTCGTGACAGCAGACTTGGATTTAGAATTATTATATAAAGTTCGTGAAAGTGGTTCTGTGACAACATGGCGTGACCGCCGTACTGATTTATATCCAGATTGGAAGTAATCCAAAAGTCCAAGAGGAGTGAAGAGGATGTATCATAAAGAGTTCTATGTTTTTGATAAGGAAAAACCTATTCCTGCAGTAATTCGTAATTATACTGTAAACGACTTTGAGGGCATGATTCGAATTCAACAAGAAAGCTTTCCACCTCCCTTCCCTTCTGAACTATGGTGGAACACAGAACAACTTCAAAATCATATTTCCTTTTTTCCAGAGGGTGCGCTTTGTATTGAAGTCGACGGTGAATTAGCTGGCTCCATGACGGGCCTACTCGTAGACTTTGATCCGCTCCATCCTGAACATACGTGGGAGGAAATAACTGACCATGGCTATATTACAAATCATAATCCAAATGGCAACACCTTGTATGTAGTTGACATTGGTGTTCGCCCGTCTTTTCGGAAACTCGGTTTAGGGAAATGGCTTATGCATTCCATGTATGATGTTGTCGTTCACAAAAATTTACAGCGGCTTTTGGGTGGAGCCCGAATGCCTGGGTATCATAAAAAAGCAAATGAGATGACACCGGAGCAATATATTGAAGCTGTATTAAGTGGTGTTGAAAAAGATCCTGTTGTTACGTTTCTTCTTCGTTGCGGTCGTGTACCGTTAAAAGTAGTGGCCAATTACTTAGATGATGAAGAGTCTTTAAATTATGGAACACTAATGGAATGGAAAAATCCATTTTTATAAGCAATAACAAAGGAGAATGAGAATATGGAATATCAAAGAATTACTTCAATTACAGACCCGCTTTTTAAGAAGATGCATGAATTAATGCAAGCTGTTTTTCCAGGTGAAGAAGTATTAGAGTTTGATTTATGGAAAGAACCACTTGAAGACCCAGGCATTTATGTCTATGTTGCGGTTTCTAATGATGCAGTCGTTGGTGCAACTGAATACCGTTATTATCAAGACTTTAACGTCGCAATGACAGATTTCACTATTATTGGCAAAGACGGTTTAGGTATTGGTCCTTTCTTAGCAAACAATAGGTTAGAACATCTACATAGCTTAGCAGCTGCGAATGGTAAAAAGTTGCGTGGCATGTTTGCTGAAATTTATGATCCTTCCCAAGTAGAAAAGTTGGAATTTGGTGGGGTTAGAGCCATGAATCCGTTTGTACGTCGCGAAGTACTTGCACATTTAGGTTACAAAAAACTACATTTCACGTATGTCCACCCGTCCTGGAACAATGATGGCGAGGCCGTAACAGGATTGGACTTATGTTTCCTTCCAATGAACAACGATACCGAAACATTAGAAACAAGCTTAATTGTACAATTTCTAAAACAATACTACACTGTATTACCGAATAAGCCAGATGCTTGGCTTGAAATGATCAGTAAGCTAGAAAATCAGGAAACTGTTGAGTTAAAAGCAATATAAATAGCCCAGCATGTTTATGTTGCAGCTTGCCATTGGGAGGATATCTGCCAGTTTTGCATAATATCTACCCACTTTTTCAAGTTATCGTCCAATTCACAATTATATCTACCGGCTTTTTGGATTTATCGGTAACTAATAGCTATTCCCAACAATAGGCAGAACTGCTCATTTTAATTTAATTAATCACATAAGGCCTGGAAATTTATTCAAGATTTAGTTGATCGTGTAGCATATAACCCTGTAAAATATAAAAGACGAATTCAATCCGAATTCGTCTTTACATTTCCTCTTATTAAAACTCTATTTCTTTTGAAATTTGCTGCCTTTACTTTTACTACGAATCTTTGTCATCCTATCGTCTACCTTTTGTTGTTCTGCTTTTGTGGCTACCTCGTTCACTTTTATCGTAACAATCTTATTGTTTTCTAGAGTTACATCAAAGTGTGTTCCTGCTGTGCTGCCTGCTGGTAACTCAGCTACTGGGATCATAAACTCTTTATTTAACTCTTCTACTAATAATACACCAAATGTATTGTCTTCAATTCTGTCTAAATAACCTTTCATCCTCTAAACTTAACCTCCAATGCAAGCAAGACCTTGCGATTTTATATCTTCCATTCTAGCTGAACCAATCCCCTTAATTTTAGTCAACCCATTAATTGAACTGTATGGCCTATAGTTTATGAGCTCCTCTGCACGAGCTGGTCCAATATGGATAATATCCTGCAGTTGTTCAATTGACGCAGAATTTATATCAATACAATTCGATGGTGCAGCCCCACTCTTTTGATCTACATGCTCCATAGTTTTAGTTGTACCACTATTGCTAGACGGTGTAATCGTACCATCCTTCTGGGTTTTAACAACAAAGTTTTTTCCATTTGTTGAAACGATAATCGTTCCATGAACATCGGTGCCATAAAGCTTAATTCCAGCACCTTGTATTAATTCCACAACTTCCTTATGCGGATGACCATATGTATTATCTTGTCCTGCGCTATAAATTGCAACTGAAGGTCCTACCTCATTTAGAAACGATGGATGTGTTGAGGTTGAGGACCCATGATGACCTAATTGTAGAATGTCAGCCTGCACGTCTATACCACTTTGGAGTATTTTTAATTCATCATCTTTACTTGCATCACCTGT
The DNA here is from genome assembly GCF_900240995.1 of Bacillus sp. Marseille-P3661. Classification (NCBI taxonomy): domain Bacteria; kingdom Bacillati; phylum Bacillota; class Bacilli; order Caryophanales; family Bacillaceae; genus Bacillus; species Bacillus sp. Marseille-P3661. The sequence goes on along the minus strand of NZ_LT965958.1, from coordinate 27,180 downwards.
AAAAATAAAACGCACATTACCATATGTTAATTTTAATGAAATCGATTCATCATTATCATTTTCACTAATATTTCGCGGATATAACACTTCAATTTTTAGTGGACCTACTTCAAATTCATCGCCCATTCTTGGCTCATAGTAGTCTACGTCATTCGTGTCAATTGCGGTTAGGAGTCTTTGAAAAGTTTGTGAAGTGCTTGTATTACCCGACATCCAAACTTCACCAACTTCAAAGTTGTTTAGTATCTTATCTAACTGTCCAATGTGATCTGCATCAGGATGCGTACCAATAGCGATATCGATTTGCGAAATATTTTGGGAGTTTAAATAGCTTACTACACTATTACTATTCCAATTTCCTGCATCTAGAAGGATCGTGTATTGTTCTTCGTTATCATTGTATTGAAGTAATGTAGAATCAGCTTGGCCTACGTTTATATAATGCACTTTAAGCTCTGATAAATTACCATCCTTTTGTTCTGTAGGTGGATTATTACTGTGGTGACTTGTCTTATCATCTTCAACAGAAAAATCGACTATTTTGTCATCAGGATGTTTCTGTTCATTGTATTCTTCTTGCAACTCTATTTCGGAGTTATTAGTTTCATCGGGTGGATTCTGTGCACAACCACATAAAAAAAGAATTGCTAAGAATCCAATAATAGCCATCAAGTTACGCTTTTTCATTTCATTCTCCTTTCTGGCCAATTTTATCATAAAACTATTTCTTGTTACGAATTCAGTCCTACATATTAATATTAGTATAGACTATCATTTCAACATATTTTTAGAAAAGCGCAAACGCCTGGCCCTATGGTCCTAGGGTCCAAGTGCACTGATGTACTATTACCTACGTTGCGACAGGGAGTGGGGATATCCATAAAAACAAGGTCGCACTGATATTTTATAAAACATAGTCAGAGAACTAGAATATTATTGAAATTATTATTGCGAAGCAACGAACGGCCCAGTTAAACATTGTTGATTTTTAAATAAATAATATAGTAATAAGGAATATCCTGAGACTTTTTTAGATAAAAAGTCGTCTTATTGTATAAAGGGGGAGATACCTTGAACAAAATTAGGTATTTAATTGCTTTTATTGGGATAATTTCAATTTTTGTAGCCGGTTGTTCAAATGCAATAGAAAATGCAGAGCAAAATATAGAAGTTCAAAAACGTATTGTTGATGATTTTAAATACAAAGACACCAAAGAAATTACTAATAATGAGCAAGTTCAAAAGGCAAAAGAAATATTGGATGAAATTGATTGGGAAAATGCAAAAGTAAATATGGTACGCCCTGCAGATTACAGATTTGTATTTCAATTTGAGAATCCTGAATTAGAAGCAAAAGCGGTGTTATATGAACTTTGGATAAGTCCCAATAAAGATAAAGTAGAAATCGTAATAGATACACAAAGTAAATATATTCAATTAAACAAGATTAAGTCAGCACAGCTATTTGAAATACTAACTGGCGGCAAATTATCTGACCTAAAATAATGATTTGGCCTTGAATTTGAAATTTGAGGTCTATGTACTTGTACTTTTAAGCATCTCGATGAAGAGGATAGCTCAGTCCTAAAGCCCCTTTTATCCTCTTCATAGCAACGTTATATCATTTGATTTTTGATACGCTGAAATAAGCATTTGTTCAACCCGTTTATCCAATGCAAAAACTTACCCAAATTCAAGCCAAAGATAGTTATCAATTGAAAAGGTTCCTACCCCTTTGAAACGTTCCATCCAACCTTTAGCGATTGTGAAAATTATTAACGTGTTGCCTGTGAGGTCAAGAAAACAACAATCAATACGACTTTTTAAAAAATAAAAAAAGCCCTACATAACATTACATTGGCTTTGTAATGCAGCATATGTCAGGCTTTTTTTATATTGATTATTTTAATTGAATGGCTCCGTTCAAACTTTCGGCGGATGTTGCAACATGTGTTGTTGTTTGACCAATTTCTTCAATAATTTGCGCTAATCCCTCTATTTGCTGTTCGATATTCCTTAAATTCCCTTCATTTTCTGTGATAGATAATCGAATATTCTTAAACGTATCATTCGTTGTTTTTGAGACTTCGGCTCCTACCTGAACCGCTTGCTCCACTCTTACCAATACATGCATGACATCATTTGTATAATGTTGAGAGGAATCAACAAGCTTTTGAATGTCCGCTACAGAACTTTTGGTTTGTTCTGCCAATTTTCTTACCTCTTGAGCCACTACCGCAAATCCTTTACCATGCTCTCCCGCTCTTGCTGCTTCTATGGCAGAATTCAACGCTAATAAATTCGTTTGGTCAGCAACCGCATGTACCATCTTAACTACATCTGTAATTTGTTTTGATGAAGTCTCTAATTGTTGGACAGTTTGTCTCATTGATTCTGAATCCTCTTGGACTTGATCCATTTGTTCTAATAAAGTGGTAAGTATTCGTTCCCCATCTTGAATCTCTAATTGAATCGATTTAGCTTGATTATAGCTATTTCCAACAATCATTTTAACCTCTTTACTGCTTGAGATTAAAGATTCAACTGACGCATGAGTTTCTTCTGAAACTGCTACAAGTCCATCACTTACTTCCAAGATTTTTTGTTGTAATGCCTGCTGGCCTTTCTCGAAAGTAGATTTAATTTTATCATCCGTTTCTTCATTATAGGCTTCAAGTACCAATTGCTGTTCTAAACTTAATAGTTTAGTAATCGCAGTCCAAATAAGTTGAAATTCTTGCGGGTCTTTCACACCATGCAATATCACTTCAAATAACGCCTGTTGTAGATTTTGAAAAGCCCCCATATACCAAGCAGGCTTAAGGCCAATTTTATAATGTACTTTTGCCACTTTATTTCGTTTTTCAATAAAAGCTGCATCCAATTTCCCATCAAATAACTCAATTAAATGGTTGCGAAGAGTTTGACGTAAACGATCCACAGTGCTATGTCTTTCAATAATTTCATATAACTCTTTAATTTGAAGAATACATTGATAGAATTTCGAAACCAACTCATCAATATGCTCAATAATTAACGGTTTCACACAAGCAATATAGCCTAATTCCTCTTTGGTGAGTTGAATCATCTTTATTTTCTCTTCTAAAGAAGAGTCCGAAATAAAAATATCACCCTTATCTGTTGTAGAGACAAGCCATTTAGTCATGATCTGTTTACGATGTCCGAACAATCTGTTCCCCCCGATTTCATTGTAGCCTTTATATTTTTCTTATTAACAATTTGAATATGTTCATATGATAATTTTACTAGTTTAATTCAAAAAATCTTGTGAAATATTTGTGAAATCTTTTAATTAAATCTAGTAGTTTAGTAGAAAGCAATGTCATTTGCCTTAATGGCAAATGACGAAGTATTTTCTGAACATATCCATAAACAAAATCATTCCTCATCGTCTGAAACATGATATGCATCGTTAAACAATACCAACTGACTATCAACTTCAGTTTCATTGTTAACTCTACTAACATAATGGTAATGACCGTATTCATCTTGTTCACGTGCATTGACATTATCAGCTAGTTCAATTTCTAAGATTCTTTTTATTCGTTTTTTGATAATCCCCTCGTATATTGGAAAAAGGATCTCCACCCGTTTCTCCATATTTCTTGTCATCATATCCGCTGATGAAAGAAAGACTTTTTCCTGACCATTATGATGAAAATAATAAACTCGAGAATGTTCTAGGAACCTGCCAACAATACTTCTTACTTTGATATGTTCGCTAACTCCTTTAATTCCTGGACGTAAGCAACAAATGTCACGAATAATAAGATCAATTTTAACACCCGCATTTGATGCTTCATACAGCTTTATGATGATCATCTTATCTGTAAGCGAGTTCATCTTGGCTATAATCCGACCATTCCCACATCTTTTCTGAAATGCAATTTCTTCATCAATCCATTTTATAAAGTCTTCACGAATATCAAATGGAGCTACTGATAAGTGATGAAATTCTGGTTTCTCAGTATACCCGCTTAAATAATTAAAAAAATTGGTAGCATCTAGACCAAACTTTCGTTTTGAGGTTAGTAACCCCATATCTGTGTATATTTTAGCTGTTTGATCATTATAATTCCCTGTACCTAGATGTACAAAGCGCTCTATTCGATTGTGAATTCTCCGAACAATCAGTGTAATTTTACTATGTGTTTTTAAATTGTTCATTCCATATATAACATGACAGCCCGCTTTTTCAAGTTCTTTTGCCCATTGAACATTATTTTCTTCATCGAATCTTGCTTTTAGTTCTACTAAAACAGTTACCTGCTTACCATTTTCAGCAGCACGCTTTAATGCATCAATAATGGGTGAACTACCACTTACACGATAAAGGGTTTGTTTAATAGCTAATACATTAGGATTATCTGCCGCTTCGGAAACAAAATCAACAACTGGTTTAAACGATTCATAGGGGTGATGTAAAAACACGTCTTGTTCTGACACCTTATCAAATATATTTTCTGTTGATGCTAAATCACGTGGCGGTTGAGGTATAAGTGTTTCGTATATTAAATGCTCACGTATTTTAGCTATCTTTTTATAAAAGCTAAAAAAAACAGTTAAATCCAATGGTCCATCAATTTCGTAGACATCTTTTTCATGAATTTCAAGTTCCTCAATTAGGTATTCTAAAATGTCTTGATCAAAGCCGTTGCGTTGAATTTCAAGGCGAACAGCCGCTCCCCACTTTCGTTTCTTTAATTCAGCCTCGATTTCTTTTAATAGGTCCCGCGCGCCTTCTTCATGTATTGTCATATCTGCATTTCTAGTAATCCGGAAAACAGAAACAGATATGACTTTGTATCCTTTAAATAATTTGTCAATAAAGTAGCTAATAATATCCTCCAATAACACTAATTGGACATTCGAGGTTATTGAATCTATGCGCACAAATCGATCTAACACTGAAGGGACCTGAACAATTGCCTTTTTTAGGGGTTGTTGGTCGGTCGCAGCAGTATCTTCAATTACGGCGGCTAGATTCATACTTTTGTTTAACAGCATCGGAAATGGATGATATGCATCTACTGCTAGTGGAGTTAAAACAGGAAAGATTTGTTCATCAAAATAATTTTCTAAGTCCCTTAGTTGTTCACTCGTTAGACGTTCCATTGACAGTAACTCAATACCTTCTTCTAAAAGCTGCGGTAATAGTAGTTTCGAAAACGTTTCATATTGTAGTTTCACTAAATGATGGGTTATCCGCGATATTTCATTCAATTGATGTTTAGGTGTCATCCCAGCCTTATTTTCAGGTTTATTAAAACTAGCCTTTACTTGATCTTTAAGTCCGGCAACACGTACCATAAAAAATTCATCAAGATTAGAGCTGAAAATAGATAAAAACTTCAATCGTTCTAGCAATGGATTGCGCTCATCAAGCGATTCTTCTAGTACTCGTTCATTAAATGCCAGCCAACTAAGCTCTCTATTGTTGTAATACAATGGACTATTTAATTCTATAGGTTGTGTAGTTACCATATTCATCTTCTATAACACCCTTTGTTCGACAATTCTCTACAAATTCATCATAGCATTAACAGTATTCTGAAATATTAATCCTTTGTAAATCTTTTGTTAAGTGTGTGTCAAGAATATTGGGATAACGGGTATTCATTTAAATTTCTACTAAGCGAATGAATATCGTACTGTTATCGATTTATTTAGCTGTTTTTCTAAATGCTTTTTCTGTTTATCAACTTGATTTAGTTCTGGTTTCCAATCCTTTTTACAAATTATATAAAAAGTTAGTTCACCTTCTTTTTCCTTTATATCGATTTCTTCGATAATATCTCTTTTGGTTGCATTTAAACTATATGCAAAATTTATAATAGCGCCGATCAAACGATATTTTATAACCTCTTCTTTGGTAAACCACTTTTTATAGCTAGTTAGATATCTTTTGAAAACATCCTTGCTTTTAAAAGAAGCGATTAAGGCTAAAATAATCTGGTCTTTATGCAATAGACCATTAATGGTGCGATTGGCTAATATATAAAACGTATGTTGACTGCTAGATTCTGTATCAATGTAAGTGCCGACATTATATACAAACACTCCCCGTTTTAAAAGGTCAAGATCGTGAGTAGTAAAGGACGCCAAACCTAAGTTATTCAATAATCGTGCAATTTGTTTCGCACAGAGCTCTACTTGTGACACATGATCTAAATTTATGTTAAAATCTTCAGCTAATTCTTGTAGACTTGTTTCAATTACATTTGGAAGTGATTCGTCGGAGTTCTTATTAAGATAATGATAAAAAACACCATCTCGTAACCCTTTCCTACTCAAAGCAAATACATCGCTTTGAACATATTCAAGCAAACATCTAAAAACCTCTACTGCTGGTATGATGATATCGGCCCTATCTTTTGACAACCCGTCCACTCGCTGTAATTCAGAAAAAGTCATCGACTCTAGCCATTCAGCTATTTGATGGATCTCTTTTTTAGCCATCATATACTGATGTACACCTGCAAGTGGATATTCAATAGATGCTTGGTGTATTTGGACCATATTGCGCGCACTACCGCCAATACCAATAATAGGCAACTGGTTATTTCTAGGCCATTCTAGCGTATTAAATTGTTCTTCCAAAAATTCTCTTAACATAATCAACTCATCCACTACAGGAACTTGGCCTGTAATAAACTGTTTTTTTAATGAAAGTGCACCAAAAGGAAAACTATGATAGTACAATAACTTCCGTTCTTTAAAAAGGGTGATTTCAGTGCTACCGCCACCGATATCTATCGTTATTCCATTCTCAAAAGGTGTGGAATAAACAACAGCTAAATAGCCCAGAAAGGCTTCCTCATACTCTGATAAAATCTCGATTAAAAAATCTGTTTCTTCTTTCACTTTTTCAATAATGAATTGATGATTCTTCGCTTGGCGAATGGTTGCCGTAGCTACGCATTTAATTTCAATAATTTCATGATGTCTTATAACATGGTGAAATCCTCGAAGAGCATCTAATAGAACATCTAGCCCCTCTAGTTCAAGAATGCCGTCTTCCGATAAATAATTTCGCAAGCGAGCCACCACTTTTACATTTTCAATCTCTTTTAATCTACCGCTTCGACTACCTGAATATATAACTAATCGAACTGTATTTGATCCTATATCAATAATTGCATACTTTTGTTCATTCACGTTTAACACCAGCACCTTGTGTTTTAAATAAGGTATATTATACCATATAAAAATAACGAGCTGCTGAATCTGCACAGCAACTATTCAATTGAAAGTTCAAATGTTTAACTATAACTATTATTCCAAAATTAAGGTAGGGATATATGTGGCAGATTACCATCATTTAATTACACAGCAAAAAGAGTTTTTTAGAACAGGTACAACGAAAAATATAGAGTTCCGATTAAAAGCGCTTCAAAAACTTAGAACTATGATTAGAAAGTTCGAAGCCCCACTTTTGAAGGCCTTAAAGGAAGACTTAAATAAATCAGAATTTGAAGCATATTCTAGCGAAATTGGAGTTGTGCTTGAGGAGATTCGGTTTACCATAAGCAACCTACGTTCTTGGACGAAACCAGAAAAAGTCAAAACTCCGATTACACATGTTGGTTCAACAAGTTACATTTATTCTGAACCATATGGTGTAGCGCTCATACTATCACCTTGGAATTACCCTTTTCAACTAGCGATTGCACCATTAATTGGTGCGATTGCTGCAGGAAACTGTGCAATCATAAAGCCTTCAGAGCTTACGCCAAAAACATCGGGTATATTAGCTCAGCTAATAAAGGAAATATACCCGGAGAATTTTATTTCGGTAATAGAAGGTGGAGTTGAAACCAGTCAAGATTTACTTCGAGAAAATGTAGATTATATCTTTTTTACGGGCAGTGTGCCTGTCGGAAAAAAAATCATGGAAGCCGCAGCTAAAAATTTAACGCCGGTTACACTTGAATTAGGCGGTAAAAGTCCTTGCATTGTACATAAAGATGCAAACCTTAAATTGGCAGCAAAACGGATTGCTTGGGGGAAATTCATGAATGCAGGTCAAACATGCGTTGCACCGGATTACTTATATCTTCACCAAAGCATCAAAGATGAATTTTTAAAGCATTTTAAGAACTATACTGCAGAATTATATGGTGAACGCCCACTAGAAAATCCAAATTATACTCGAATTGTAAGCGATAGACACTTTAATCGTTTATGTTCATTTTTAAGCGATGGAGAACTTTGGATGGGTGGCGAATCAAATCTAGAAACGTTGACGATTGAACCGTCTGTACTTACGGATATCACATGGAGCGATACTGTCATGCAGGATGAGATTTTTGGACCTATATTACCTGTCATGGATTATAACCATTTATCTGAAGTGATAGAGGGTATTCATAATCACCCTAATCCACTTGCACTTTATTTATTTTCAGAAAGTGAGAGCATACAGAATAATGTTGTGAACAGCATTTCATTCGGAGGCGGTTGTATTAATGATACCGTCTACCATCTTGTTTCACCCTATCTCCCCTTTGGCGGAGTTGGAAGTAGTGGAATAGGGGCTTATCATGGAAAAGGGAGCTTTTATACTTTTTCCCATCGTAAAAGCGTGCTAAAACAAACGACATTATTTGATATTCCGGTTCGCTATCCGAACGTAAAAAATGGATTAAAGAAACTTAAGCTGTTTTTAAAATGACGGTGTTATAGCAAAAATATGTTTTAAAAACTTATCAAAAACTCGGGCCATGCTGCCGTTACTTCATAAGGTTCATGGCCCGCCAATGAATGTTAAACTCTATTTGTCTCTTATTTCGGTTACTACTTCTGCAATCACATTATACATCTCCTCAACACCAACTGATGTTGATTCAAAGTTAAAAGCATGTTCCAATTTGATCCCGATACTATCTGCCTCTTTCACAGCGTCAATGTTTGCCCCCATGAAAATAAACTCCCAGTTATATTTCTCTTGTTGGCGGTTAATAAGCTCCCTTACTTTTTCGTAAGTAAATTCACGGCTTGCATTCTCCAATCCATCTGTTGTGATTACAAAGATAACCTTTCCTGGTCTTTTTTCCTCTCTAGTTTGTGACAATCTATACCCCACATCTATAATGGTTTTACCAACTGCGTCAAGTAGTGCTGTACTACCTCTTACAAAATAGTCCTCTTCTGTAAGGGTTACATCTTGGGCTTTAACGCCATTCCACAAAATCTCATAACAATGATCGAAAAGAACAGTCGTTAAGTACGTTTCTCCTTCAAGTTGAGACTGTTTTTGAACCATTGTATTAAAACCACCAATCGTATCCCTTTCAAGCCCTGCCATTGAACCACTTCTATCTAGTAAAAAAATAATTTCTGTTATATGATCATTCATTAAAATCATCCTCTCACATTTGGTATACTATAATCATAGCTGAGAGAATCCGATTTTGGGTCGCTTGTTAGGCGACATTTCCTGAGTGGGGGGTAGATGAAATGCTTAATAAACAGGTACTAAGAGAAATGCAAGAATATGTACATAACCACTTATACAGTATTAATGAAGTTTGCGAAACCATACATTACAATGAAGATATTATCCTACAAAATATCCAACCTATTGAACTTGAAACTTTTATTAAAAAAAATCAGAAACCTACACTGAAACAAGTTTTATTTAACTTAATTGATAAAAAAGAAAATACTGATGCTGAAGTATATAAAAAAGCTGGAATTGACCGTAAACTTTTTTCAAAAATACGCTCTAATCCTACTTATAGACCTGGTAAAAATACGATCATTGCCCTAGCCTTAGCGCTAGAGGTAAACAAAGCCGATATGGACCAGTTATTAAGTTCTGCTGGCTATTCGTTGTCTGACAGTGAAACATATGATTTAATTGTTCAGTTTTGCATCGAGAAGAAAATTTACGATATCGATGATGTAAACGAGGCTTTGGAATATTTTAATTTGAAGCCGTTAAATGGGGTAACTAAATGAATTGTATTCTTATGTAAAAATGATCCTGTCCGGATTGATACCTGATTCTGACTCTAATTGCCTTTTTCCTTCTGGTCCTGTCAGAATTGATACCTGATTCTGACTCTAACTGCCTTTTTACTTCTGTTTCTGTCAGAATTACTACCTGGTTCTGACTCTATTCAGCTTTTTCCTTCTGTTTCTGTCAGAATTGATACCTGATTCTGACTCTAATTGCCTTTTTCCTTCTGGTCCTGTCAGAATTGCTGCCTGATTCTGACTCTAATTGCCTTTTTCCTTCTGGTCCTGTCAGAATTGCTGCCTGATTCTGACTCTAATTGCCTTTTTCCTTCTGGTCCTGTCAGAATTGATACCTGATTCTGACTCTATTCAGCTTTTTCCTTCTGTTTCTGTCAGAATTGCTACCTGATTCTGACTCTAATTGCCTTTTTCCTTCTGGTCCTGTCAGAATCGCTACCTAATTCTGACTCTAATTGCCTTTTTCCTTCTGGTCCTGTCAGAATCGCTACCTAATTCTGACTCTAATTGCCTTTTTCCTTCTGGTCCTGTCAGAATTGATACCTGATTCTGACTCTATTCAGCTTTTTCCTTCTGTTTCTGTCAGAATTGATACCTGATTCTGACTCTAATTGCCTTTTTCCTTCTGGTCCTGTCAGAATCGCTACCTAATTCTGACTCTAATTGCCTTTTTCCTTCTATTCCTGTCAGAATCGCTACCTAATTCTGACTCTAATTGCCTTTTTCCTTCTGTTTCTGTCAGAATTGATACCTAGTTCTGACTCTAATTGCCTTTTTCCTTCTGTTTCTGTCAGAATTGATACCTGATTCTGACTCTAATTGCCTTTTTCCTTCTGTTTCTGTCAGAATTGATACCTGATTCTGACTCTAATTGCCTTTTTCCTTCTGTTCCTGTCAGAATTGATACCTGATTCTGACTCTAATTGCCTTTTTCCTTCTGGTCCTGTCAGAATTGATACCTGATTCTGACTCTAATTACCTTTTTCCTTCTATTCCTGTCAGAATCGCTACCTGATTCTGACTCTATTCAGCTTTTTCCTTCTGTTTCTGTCAGAATTGATACCTAATTCTGACTCCAAACGTCTCTTTCCTTCTATTCCTGTCAGAATCGCTACCTGATTCTGACTCTATTCAGCTTTTTCCTTCTGTTTCTGTCAGAATTGATACCTAATTCTGACTCCAAACGTCTCTTTCCTTCTATTCCTGTCAGAATCGCTACCTGATTCTGACTCTATTCAGCTTTTTCCTTCTGTTTCTGTCAGAATTGATACCTAATTCTGACTCCAAACGTCTCTTTCCTTCTATTCCTGTCAGAATCGCTACCTGATTCTGACTCAAATTGCCTTTTTCTTTCTGGTCCTGTCAGAATTGATACCTGCTTCTGACTCAAATTGCCTTTTTCCTTCTATTCCTGTCAGAATTACCACCAGATTCTGACTTCAAACTCCGTTTTCCTTCTATTCCTGTCAGAATTACCACCAGATTCTGACTTCAAACTCCGTTTTCCTTCTATTCCTGTCAGAATTAAAATTGGATCCTAGCTCAAAACGCCTTTTTATTGTTGTATTTCCAAAAAAAGATTAAAACTACAGTTTATTAGATTAAAAAAATGCTAGTTAAGCATAAAGCTCAACTAGCACGATCATAATATTAAGAACGCCATACATTCAGGATAATTTCGGTTCAAGTATTTTGAAACTTTACCTACTCAATTATTCCCTTTTCTTTATAATACTTTTCTGCTCCAGCATGCAGCGGAACAGCAACACCGTTTAAGATCGTATCACCATTAATATTTTTTGCCTCGGGGTGGATATCAACTAATTGGTCGCCACTTTCTAGCATTGTTTTAACAAGATTATAAACAATATCATCGTCTGTTTTTTCATGTGTAGCATAGATTATTAGTAAAAGTGGTACAAGGATGTCTTCTTTTTGGTCTTTATAGGTTCCAGCTTCTATTGTCATTGAACCATGATAAGGATAACTTTCTAAAAAGCTTTCCATTTCTTCTTTCCCCACGGATAGAACACGTATATCTGTTAGTGATTCTGTTTCTTTGACAAGTGGTGCTGGGATTGCTCCATTTATTAGACCAGCATCAATGCTACCATTCTGCAAGCCTTGTTGAATTTCAGCGTAATCAATGGGAACATAAGTGTAGTCGCTTTCAGATAGACCATACTCTTCTTCTAATAATTGCATCAATAATGTTGTTGTTGCTGCTCCAGGTGATGCCGCAACTTTTTTACCTTTTAAATCACTAAAATCTTTAATATCTGAATCGGCAGGCACAACAACATGCAGAGCTGTAAGACTTAGGAACCCAACTCCTCTTAACTCAGGATGCGCTCCTTCAATTGGTCCATATTCACCTTCATACAAATTTGAAACTGTTGAGGCAGCTAATCCCCCAAATGCGGGCTTTCCTTCCTTATGTTTATCTAAAACAAACTGCATAATATCAGCGCTTCCATTAGTAGCTTCGGTCGCGAGTTGAACATTTGGTAGTGCTCCTGAATTATTTACAACCTGACTAATTCCTGCACTTAAGATATAGGCAATTCCACCCGCTCCAGGCGTATATATTGGAACAATACCAGAATATCCTTCAGCTTTACTACCATCTGAATTACTTTCACTAGAACTTGAAGAATTACTAGAGCACCCCGCAGTAATAATCAGCAATAAAATTAACATACCGACAACCAAATTCCTCCATATTTGCTTTTTCATCTTAGTCTCCTTTTCGATTGTACTTTTACATCTATTAATCAAAAGTATTTATAAAAATTTAATATAAAGCATTACTTAGTTATTAGTTGATCTACCTTAATGACTTGTAAATCTTCAGGAACAATAACTTCACCTGTAAATACCGTAGATGCTTCATTAAAAGCAATCGTTGCGTCTGCTTCTGGTAGAAAGTGAGTTAAAACAACTTTTTTCACCTTTGCTCTTTCGGCAATTGTGCCTGCTTGAGCTGGAGAACAATGCTCTTTCTGAAGGTTTGCCCAAATTTTTTCAAGAGCAGCACTTCTTACTCCAGGTGTCAGTCCAGCATTTTGAACAAGGATATCAGCGCCTTGCGCTAATTCCACAATTTCTTCATTCGGAGCCGTATCGCTCGAAATAACAACCACTTTTTCACCAATTTCAAAACGGAAAGCAAATGTTGGAACATTGTGAATCATTCGTGCTGTCGTAATTTTATATGGTAGCGGATTTTCCTTTAACTCACCCGGTTCATCAAACTCGATAATTCTAACGTCACGAATACCTGCACCTGAGCGACCAAGTGAACAGCGATAATCAATATCATAAGAGTACATGTTCACAATGCTATCATGGAATGCTTTTGTTCCTTTCGGGCCGATTATGGTTAATTCAGATCTTCCTTGACCCCATCCACCTAATAAAAATTGACCATATCCCAGTGTGTGGTCTGAATGTAAATGTGTAATAATTAAAGTTTTTATAGACTCTGGGGCAATTCCTGCTTTCATTAACTGCGCTGTAGTGCCTTCTCCACAATCAATTAAAATCGTTTCTTTATCGATAACTAATGCTTGCGCCGGTTGAGAGCGATTTAAATTTGGACGTGGACTGCCTGTTCCTAACATTACAACTGATACATTTGACATAATGATCATCTCCTACTAGATTTAATATTTATCTTCCTTTTGCATGATTTGTGCAAAAGTTATTAAAAAATTTTAATTTTCAATGTTATTTACGGTACCAATAGAGTTTTCAGTGTTTAAAGGACTATTCGTAACGGCTTTTCTTTTCAATTCAAACAACAATATCAGACCTACAATACATACTCCAATAGCATCTGTTACAACGCCAACATGAATTAACAAGAACGCGCCAACCAACAATAATAATCGTGAATAAAATTTTATACGTTGTTTTAAATAACCTTCTAGTGCAACCGCTAAGCTATACACACCGATGATTGCCGAAATCGTGGATAATATAATAGATGTAACTGATCCTTGCATAATTAATGCAGGACCATACACAAACATAAATGGTACGATAAAGGCAACCGCAGCTAAACGTACGGCGACAAACCCTGTTTTCATTGGATCGGCACCCGAGATACCGCTAGCCGCATAAGCCGCAAAAGCTACAGGTGGCGTAATAGCTGATAGAGTACCATAATAGAAGATAAATAGATGTGCAGCCATTGCTGGAACACCTAGATTTGTCATAGCCGGTGCCGCTAAAATCGCTAGAACAATGTACGATGCCACCGGTGGAAGACCCATTCCCATAATAATTGAAGCAAGCATTGTTAAGACTAATAGCATAAATAAACTTCCGCCAGCTAATTCAACTAGTAATCCTGAAAAACGAAGACCCATTCCCGTCATATTGATGACACCAATTACAATACCGGCACAAGCGGTTGCAGCTGCAACCATTAAAGATAACTTAACACCTTGCTGTAAGGCTTCAATAATATCCTTTACCTTCATTCGTGTTTCTTTCTTTATTAAACTTGCAATCGGAATCGAAACAATCGACCAAAATCCTGCTAATGGTGGACTCCACTGCAAAACTAGTAGCAAAAAGATCAAAACTAACAGTGGTAATAACAAATGTCCCTTTTCTGCCAAGAGCTTTTTAACATTGGGCGTTTCAATTTCCTCAGTAACTTGAACCTGTGTATTTAATTGCGCAGCTTTCAAATCCACCATAATAAAGATTGCAATAAAATATAACAACGCAGGCAAAAATGCTGCAATCACTACTTGTGCATAATCTACTTGAAGGAAGTCGGCAATTAGAAATGAAACCGCTCCCATAACAGGTGGTAAAAACATCCCGCCTGTTGATGCTACCGCTTCAACTGCACCAGCATATTCTGCTTTGTAGCCCCCTTTTTTCATTAACGGTATTGTTAAAACACCTGTTGTTGCAACATTTGCAACTTGACTCCCACTGATCGTTCCAAACAAAGCACTAGCAACTACAGATACTTTAGCAGCACCGCCACGAAATCTGCCCACAAGCGCCATTGCCAAATCAATAAATAACTTACCCGCCCCAGACTTTTCTAGC
Source organism: Bacillus sp. Marseille-P3661 (assembly GCF_900240995.1). NCBI lineage: Bacteria > Bacillati > Bacillota > Bacilli > Caryophanales > Bacillaceae > Bacillus > Bacillus sp. Marseille-P3661. The sequence continues at coordinate 12,105 of NZ_LT965958.1, read as the reverse complement.
AAAGAGCCAAAAATTATGAACAGTACAATGTAAGTGGCTGAAACACCGAGCGGTAGACCAAGAATACCTTGATTACTCAAGCCAACCTGCGTAACAATTCTTTCTAACGAAAATCCTGAATGTGCAAACATTAACGGTAATTTATCCCCGATAAACGCATAAACTATAAATATTAATGAAATGATTGGCAAACTCCAACCTAAAATCCTTCGAGATGCTTCTAATGTCATTAAAATAACTAGAATACCCACTAGCATGGTTAGCGTTGAAGGAGAATTCAACGATGTCGCAAGCTCCATAAAGTGTGTAAAAATATATACTCCTGATAAAATCGAAATTATAGCAAGCACTACATTCGATGCCATTAAAATTGGCTTTTCTGCCCCACTCTTCTTTTTCCTTGAGAAAGGATACAGTAAAAATATTAATGCAAAAGCTAGACCTATATGTATTGCTCTTTGCTGTGTAGCCGGAAAGAGTTGAATCCCACCTGCATAAAGGTGAAATATGGCCATTATCAATGCTAATGCACTAATAAGCTTAATAGTCCATTGATTCATGAAGTACCTCCTTATGAAATTTTGATAGATAAATAGAATTTTAGTTTCATATTTTGAGCATGCCCTCAGGTCCAATCCAATAAGAAAACCTTTTCAAAATATGATAAATCTTTCGTAAATACTTTTGCAGTATTTGTGCAAAAGTGGATAAATAAAATTTATTACATTCCACATAATTTGTCAATATTTAAAATTATATTTATTTTCAGATTTTTATTCACTCTATTCTAGGAATAAATCAAATACTTGTACAGCGTTCCCTTTTAAAGCAGATTCACTTTCAAATTTCGCTTTCTTCATTGTTATTTTTTCTTTATGATAAAGATTTAACATGGCATGGTGAGTGACTTCCTCAAAATAGTTTGGATAATAATCAATTAACGGACCGTTTAATATCACTACTTCTGAATGAAACATATTTACCATATTAGCAACTGCTATTCCAAGGTAGCGTGCAGAACTGATAACCGAATCCTCGACCACTGACTCCTTTAACAATAAAAATCTCATCACTTCATCAAACGTCATTTGATCAATATTTTTTATATATTCATCATAAAGACTTGGTGCTTTCAATTTAATATCATTTAGCAACGCATGAACAGATGTATATGCATTTGCACATCCTTTTTTCCCACAAGAGCAATCTTTCCCATCAACTTCAAGAATCATATGTGAGTAACCACTTACATCTCCGCTTTTAACTTCTAATAAATTTCCATCAACAATCACACCGCAGCCCCAAGACCAACCAACGGTAACATTTAACAAATTCTGAATAGGACTACCAATCTCCTTAAACTCTCCAAGCGCAATGGCATTCGCACCATTTTCTAAGATAACTTTCACAGGAAATTTCTTTTTAATTTCGTCAACAAGGGCCACATTTACCCAGTCTTTTGCAATGGGAGGGTTAGGATTTAAAATAATACCTTTGTTCCGATCTAAAGGTCCCACCGTACCGATGCCAATTCCAACCAACTCGTCTAATGAAAAATTAAAAGTATTCTTAAACGATTCAATGATGTCTATTATTTTCGGTATTATAACATCTGGCGTGTGATAATAGGTCATCGCTACTGTTTCTTCCTCAACAGTATTAAACAATAAATCAAATAATATTACCCTGGTGTGGATCCGGTTAATTTGAACCCCAATGATATAGCTGCATTCTGAATTAATTTTATATAAAACAGGCGGCCTTCCTCCTGTTGGCTCCCCGTATCCAAAATGCGATATAAACCCCATCCTTAGTAATTCTTCTAATAAATGGGCAACCTTTGTACGATTTAGTTCTGTCTTTTTAATAATATCCGCACGAGAAACAGGAGCATTCTCATAAATATATTTATATATTTCTCTTAATGGCTGATTCTGTACAGAGTGATCTTGTAAAAAGTTTTTTAACATTAGCTATTCCTCCCTCCTACATAGCAATAAAGTAATGATAGTATAAAATAATAATAGAGCTAAAACAACTGATAACTTAAATTAATTATTGCTGCATTAGTGTACTTTTTGGAACTTATTGCTATCTTGCAAATTCTTGAAAATTACAATACAGTCCTTTTCCAGTTCCATCCCATCATTTATTATTTCTATAATCTCGCCATGATCCACATTCTATTAAATCCAAACCTGCTACTTGTTCTTCTTTAAATACATACACAAATCCTTCGGCATTACTATAGCAATCATTAATTATTATTCTTTCATAATAATTTTGATCTCTGTTTTCATGATAGCCTTCAAGTTCATCCATTCGCTTTAATCCAACAGCATCAACTGTGAACCATTCACCTTTAATCTCCATTCCATTTGGGTCCGCAAGTAAAGCAGGATAGGGTCCAACAGTGTATAAAAAACCTTTTACTATTCCAGGTTCGACGGAGTGAAGATATGGTTTTGCAACATGATGATTCGATTCATCAACCAATAATGTCCCGTATACAAATACTTTAAACGTGTTTTTCATTGTATCATTTCCTTTTTTTAAATTTATCAAAACGTTCTTTCAGCATGTTTTGATAGTGCTCTGATAGATTGCATGCCCCGTCTAATATTATATTCATATACTCTTCTGATGGTATAATTTCCTCTTTTTCCTTATGTACAACTGTATAGGTTTCAGTTTCGACCTCTTCACCCGTGGTCTGCAATTCTATTTTTAAAGATATACGTTTATAAGCTTGGATGTGGACGCCTTCACGCCTGTCTAATGCAATAAAATCAGGCACACTAAATACAATGCCTTCTACCTTTTCTCCAGCTGCTGGAACAATATCCGCTACACCACCTTGGCGACCCTTAGAGAATTTCGTAAAACCAAGGCGGTAATTCTGTAAAGTTGCCGGTCCTACATATTGTGCAGTTCCAACCGTCCTCCTAATATCCTTTAAGCTCATACAACTTCCATATGCAAAATAATTAGCCATGTAGCATTCCCCTTTCGTCTTACATGTAGTCTTTATTTTATGAAAAATAATTCACTTATACAACCGACTTTTACTAGTTTAAAATTACTCGTATAACCCAAAATTTACTTTCCTTATCTAATCATAAAAATAAAATTCCATTATATTATAGATATTAGCTAACCTAGGCTCTATCACGTATTTGAGATAAAAAAGGAGGTATTTGCTTGGCAATTAAAGCTGTAAACCTTAAAGAAATGGCCAATAGTTTAGAAAGTAGAAAAGTAATCTTAATGAATGGCCCAAAATTTCACACTTGGTTACATGTTTATCATAATCCAGGTGATCACGACGAAATGCATTGTCATAATGCAGATCAAACGTTTTATTGTATCGATGGTGAATGCACGGTTTATTACAAAGACGGAGATAAAGAAAAAAAGGATGTGTTAAAACCAGGAATGGTAGCCTTAATTCCAGGTGGTCAATTTTATTGGATTAAAAATACAGGATCTTCTAAGATGGTCCTAATGGGAAGTCGTGCACTTAGTTATGAACAAAGCATGAAGATAGATTATACGTCTCGTGAAAATGTTAATGCACATAAATTAAAAGAACCACCAAAAGCTACAAAGATATTAATATAACTATCAGACTTGCATTAGTAGGGGAATCTTCCTCCCCTACTAAAAAATAAGTCCATGACATTAATCAATCCGTTCTTGCCATCCTAAGTCATCAATATCTCCCTTATATCCTCTTCCGTTAGAACAGATACTAGGCCACCTTCAGAATCAATTACTTCCTCGATTAAATGCCGCTTTTTCTCTTGAAGCTCATTCATTTTCTCTTCAATTGTTCCACGGGCAACAAGCTTGATCACTTGGACATCGTTTTTCTGACCTATTCGGTGTGCCCGATCAGCAGCTTGCTCCTCCACCGCTGGGTTCCACCACGTATCAAATAGAATGACAGTATCTGCACTCATTAAGTTAAGGCCTGTACCGCCTGCTTTTAGGGAAATCAAAAATAAATCTCGTTCCCCTGCATTAAATCTGTTGCAGATTTTAATTCGTTCTTCTGAGGGTGTTTGTCCATCTAGGTAAAAAAACGACTGACCCCGCGCCGATAGCTCTCTTCCGATAAGTTCAAGCATTTTCGTAAACTGAGAAAAAATAAGGACTCGTCGACCAGAATGTCTTGCTTCCTCTACAATCTTCAAAAGCTGTTTGAACTTTGCAGAACTGCCTTTATAACCTTCTACAAACAAACTAGGATGACAGCAGATTTGTCTTAACCTCGTTATACCCGCTAGAATTTTAATCTTATTTTTCCGAAATGTATCTTTATCGAGATGCTTTAAGGTATCATGTCTGAGTTTCGCAAGATACGCTGCATAAAGCTTTTTCTGATCAGAAAACAATTCAACAGATTCAATATATTCCACTTTCTTAGGGAGTTCTGTGAGTACATCCTCTTTTAATCTTCTAAGCATAAACGGACGAATTCTTCTCGAAATTGTTTTTCTTGTTAAATGACTATATTCCTTTAAACCAAGAAACAAATCAGGAAAAACTACATGAAAGATCGACCAAAGCTCTTCTAGAGAATTTTCAACAGGTGTTCCGGTAAGAGCAAATCGAACATCTGCTTGAATCTTTTTTACGGCTCGTGCGGTTTGCGTGATTGGATTTTTAAACGCCTGGGCTTCGTCATAAAACACTGTGTGAAATGTCTGTTTTTCATACCATTTAATATCACGACGCAACAACGGATAAGATGTAATCATTACATCAATTGTTGATAATTCCTTTAGAAGCATTGCTCTCTCTGTCTGCTTGCCGTCAATCACCACAGCTTGAATTTCTGGAGCAAATTTCATCATTTCGTTCTGCCAATTATATGTTAACGAAGACGGACACACTACGAGAACTGGAATTTTACTTTTACGAGTATCCGGTAGCACTGAAAGGATATATGTGATACTTTGCAAGGTTTTGCCAAGACCCATATCATCTGCTAAGATGCCCCCAAATCCATAATAAGCAAGTGTTTTCATCCAGGTAAAACCCTGCTTTTGATAATTCTTTAAAATTGGATCCAAACTCTCGGGTATCGTAAAATGTAAACGACCAGGATTACGAAGGTTTTCAATAAACTGATGGAAGGATTCTTCTTCCAAAAATACATCACTACGCTCCACATGATCTAAAAGGTGAAGACATTCATTCACTGGTAAATCCAAACCATTTGCAAGATCTTTTGTCTTAACCTTAGCTGTTCGTAAAAAATATTGAATTTCTTCAAACTCTCTCGTATCTAATGATAAAAGTGAACCATTCTTCAAGCGAAAATATTTCCGCTTTTCCTCTAAAGCCATCAATACCTCACGAATCTGATTCTCTGGAACTTCATTCATTTCAAATTTGAATTCCAGCCAATTTGTTCGTTCTTTTTTGTGTTTCACCCTAATTTGTGGACGAAAATTCCCTCTGAAAATCCGATTACGGACAGCTGTCGTAGCATAAATTTGAACAAGCTTTTGCAACTTAGGCACTACATATCTCAAAAACTCATACTCCAACTCTTCGTTATGCAAATAATAACCACCGTCCGTTTTAGCAAATGAGCTTTCCTCAATTAGTTGTAAAATCTCATCTTCCTTCTCTACATCTCGTATTAACATTGATCCTTCAGGCAAATCACGAGTTTCCAATGGATTAATCAAACTATTTTCATAATGAAATTCAAGTCCCGCTAGCAAACGATTTCCAACGCGATCTAAATACAGCTTGGCAACTAATGGTGTGTTCATAAACTTCTGGGAAATAGATTTGGAAAACTGAACGTCACCTAATTTTTTTAGCGCTGGAGTCACTTTCTCAAGAAAATAACCGATTTGTTGCTTGGAAATTGGAATGGTATTCGTTCCTGATGCATCTAACATTTGTTTAAGTTCATAAAGACGCTGACTATCTTGATGATCCAGACGATAAACTTTACCATCATATAAAACGGTTCGATAAGAAGGCATTACCATCATTTCATGTAGGCCGTTTATCTGAAGCTGATAGTCGTTATCATCTGTTTCAGAAAAGTTAAAACGTAGCGGAAGCGTTTTAGATGTGCTGTTAATTCCTTTACAAAAAATATCTCCATACGCCAACCATACATCAGGTGCGGCAGTAAGCATAGGTAATAGCTGTTCCCAAGAAGAAGGTGGAACAAGCAAGGATTGATAATCAATTGAATCCATATAGGAACTGTCTTTCATATAAACTTTTTCATCATACATGACTTGGATAAGCTGTTGCATCACGACATCATTTTCATTTTGAAAGCAATGAAGACGTTGATCATAAATCACAGAATAAGAAAGTGAGAATGGTTTCCCAGCTTTGACATGTTCAAGAAAATCTCTGATGTTTTGAACCTTTGTCCCACCTATCTCCATTTCTATACAAAACATTTGGATTTCCATGCCGATGCTAAGCGGCCTACATGTAAACCTTACATCCAATACAAACCTATTTTCAAAGTGACTTTGATGACCACTTGATCTATATGTTTGTTCATTAAACAGTTTCAACAAGCCTTCTGTTAGCTCTTGGGTATTATTGCCTGAAGCAATTGGAGCTGTTCCTTGAAGTTGATGGTCGGAAATAGCAATCAAAACGGCTGCGATATGCTGACAATCTTTTTCAAAAGAAACTAGCTTGGGACAGCTGCACTTCGTTCGAATTTTACCGTTTCTATCCTTCTCAACCGTAACATAAAATTCTTCCGCTCCTGTAACGGTTGCATGACAAACATCTTGATCATACTGTTCAAATGTTACTTTATTGCCACGATAAAAAGAATCTCCTCTTTTGAAGGAGACCGCTCCACACATTTCTTGAATAATTTTTTGATTTAAATATATGTTCAATGCTTTTCTCCTCTCTTAAGGATCCTTTATACACCGCAGTTGTGCTTAATGTCATACTTTATAAAAGGCTTAACTGACCTTTTGAGGTACCTATCATATTATACGATTGTACCATAAGGTCGGATAGGTTTTTAACTAGTATGTACTTTGTTATAAAAAGGCTGCAAAATATCGATAAATGGCTCATCAAAATTACTGCAATAACTAAAGAAGCAAGAGAAAGTCTGTTTTCTCCTGCTTCTTACTTATTCATTCAAGAACGCCCATGCAAATTGGGCATATAGTTCTGCCCCGGTAGCCAGAGCCTCTTCATCAATATTGAATTTTCCATGGTGATGCGCCCATTCGGTGTCCTTTTCAGGATTGCCGGCTCCCACTAATGCAAAGCTGCCTGGGACTTCATCCAAATAAAAACTAAAATCTTCGCCGCCCATTGTCGGTTTTTCATGATAAAGAACATCTTCACCAAATGCTGCAAGCGCCACTTTTTGCACTAACCTAGCACTATATTCATCATTTACAACCGCTTGTGTACCACGGATGTATTCCACTTCTGCACTAGCGCCATACGTATTCGCTACATTTTCAGCATAAACCTGTAGTTGTCTTTCAATATGATCACGCGTTTCAGGATCAAAACAACGAACTGTTCCTTCGATGTGGGCATTTTCTGCTATAACATTGAACCGAGTCCCAACTACCATTTTACCAACCGTTAAAACAGCCGGTTTTTGCGGATCGATCGTTCTTGAAACAACTGATTGAACATTCATTACAAAAGAAGAAGCGACAACAGCTGTATCAATGCAATCCTGCGGCATTGCACCATGTCCTCCCCTGCCTTTGAATGTAACTTTAAAGATATCTGCCGAAGCAAACGAAGGACCGGGATTACATGAAACTTTATGGGTTGGCATTTGTGACCATATATGCATGCCGAATACATGGTCGACCCCCTCAACAGCTCCTTGTTTTACCATTTCTTTTGCTCCAGTTGCTACCTCTTCAGCTGGTTGAAATATAAGACGTACATTACCAGGTAATTCTTCTTTTATATCATTCAATGCCTTCGCTGCAATAAGCAACATTGAAGTGTGTGCATCATGTCCACAGGCATGCATTTTCCCAGCTATTTTCGATGCATAAGATAAATCATCATTTAATTCTTCTACTGACAAAGCATCCATGTCTGCCCTTAGCGCAACTGTCTTCCCTTGCTTACCACCTTGAATTTCCGCAATGACACCAGTTGGTTCTGTTTTTCGGTAGTTAATGCCTAATGTTTCTAAATATTCACAAACATAAGCTGTTGTTTGTATTTCTTCCCAAGATAATTCTGGTTCACTATGCAATTTTCTTCGGATTTCTATTAGTTCTTCACGATAATCTTGAATCGCTCCTTTAATTTTTTCATAGATCATTTTTTAAACCTCCGTTAATCTTTTAACAGCTTCAAAAAATATTTGTACACCGTTTGCCAGATGTTGTGAATCAGACCATTCTTCCGGACAATGGCTCAGTCCGTCTTTACTAGGAACAAAAATCATACCAACATTGGTTACGTCAGAAAAAACCATTGCATCATGACCTGCACCGCTATTAATCGAACAGAACGGGATGTCTAATTTTGAACTGGCATCTTTAAATAGCGCTTTAATTTCTTCATTCATACTTTTAGGCTGCATATATAAGCGCTGTTCAACAGAAGTACGAACTCCTTGATGATCAAAGCTTTGAATTAAATCATTCATTTTCTTGATGACATTTTGTATGTGTTCTTCCTTGCCTGAGCGAAGGTCGACTGTAAAAACAACTTTATCAGGAATGACATTAGCTCCATTCGGAAAGACTTGGAGACGCCCAGTTGTAATAACCGTTCCTTCCCCTTCCTCAACAGCTAAGTTTGGTAATTGAGCAATTATATTGGCAGCTGCGACCAATGCATCCGCACGATGTTCCATTGGTGTTGTACCTGCATGTCCTGCCTTTCCTTCAATTGTTACTTCAAATTGAGTTAAGCCAACAATCGCTTCTACGATGCCAATGGGTATATTTTTTTCTTCAAGAATTGGCCCTTGTTCAATATGCAATTCAAGAAACGCTTTGATTGTACGAGGATCTCTTCTCTTTGGAAGTGAAGAATCGAGTCCTATTTTCTCCATTGCTTCGACTGTCGTCATTCCGTCTCGATCCTTTAAATTTCTAAAATCTTCTTCGCTTAGTGAACCGACCATTCCACGTGATCCCATTAAGCCGCCACCGTATCGAGATCCCTCTTCTTCAATAAGAGCGACTATTTCGATTGGATACTTAGGAGTCAATTGATTTTCATGAAAAAGACGAGCCACTTCAAGAGCCACAATAATACCAGCAGGTCCATCATATGCTCCTCCATTTGGTACCGAATCAAAGTGGGAGCCAATCAATACACTTGGGGCACCTTCCAATGTGCCCTCAAGCTTGCCAAAAATATTTCCTAAACCATCTTCAGTAACGGTAAGACCATATTCTTTCATTTTTTCTTTAAGATAATTTCTAGTCAGTAAATCTTCCTTACTATACGTAAATCGTGTCGTGCCTTTACCAGGTGTGGCAGTATATTGACTTAGATCATTTATTTGTTTTTCTATTTGTTCAGCAATACTCAAAACAAATTCCTCCTATTACAAGAATGTTAAGAAAATTCCGGCCAAGATAACCGATACAATCGTCACTGAAATAAACCCACCTACTAGCATCGGCGGTAACATATGACTTGTCAATACTTCTTTTTCTTTTTCGTCGGTTGATAAAGAATTGATGACTTCAACTGTGATAATATAATCAGCTGGAAAGCCATATAGGGCAGTTAAAGAAATCGCAAAGGCCATATCTTTACTCACTTTCAATATCTTTGCAGCTATCAAAGAGAAGATATACATTCCGATTATAGCTAAAATAATACAAACAACAAGTGGAAATAGAATTTCAACCATCATCTCTGGTGTTGCCTTTTTTAAACCGTCAAAAATAAATAACATTAGTGCCATGATAGCTAAGCCAAACCCGTTTGCCTTGTGTAAAGTCTGTTTTTCCAAAAATCCGATACTTTTAGCAATAACACCGAACAGTAAACATAAAACAAGTGCATTGACAGTTACAATTGGTGCTAATAATGCTGAAACAAGATAAGCAAGAAAACCAACGATTCCTAGTCTTAAAAACTTAAAGTATTCCGTATTATATTTTTCAGGTAGATTTTTAAATAACTTAAGTTCATTTGTATGTTCTGACGTTGCCGCTACCTCATTAGTCTCTATTAATTGCAATTGACCTTTTCGATATTGATCTAAAAGCCTTTTTCCTTCTTTTTTCAAGAAAATAGATGTTAACGGATAACCTGCAAAACCTTGCATGACATAAATTACGATCGCAAAAACAGATAAAGTTGTAAGACCTGCTTCGGCTGCACCTTCAGACATAATCAAAGCCGATACAACACCGCCAACTAAAGGTGGTATAGCAACAATCATTGTTTGAACATCAAAAATCAGTGTACCGATACCAAATAGTATAGCAATAATACCTATTATACCAGCTAAAGAAATCAAGATTGTCTTCCATTGGTTAGCTAGTTCTTTAACGGAAAGTAATGTTCCCATATTTACAATTAACAAAAACACCATCATATTTGCAACAACCGGCGGAATACCAGCAATGGCGACTATGTCTTGCGGAAAGAATGTCCAATAACCTAACAAAAACAGTACCGCACAAATGAATACGGAAGGCACCCATGCCTTTGTTCGAATTGAAATAAATTCACCGATAAATAAAATAAATAGTAAAATGACTAAAGCAAGCATCTGTGGCATCTTTATGCCCTCCTTTTTCAGAATTCTTTTAATGTTTTATCAAAATAATATCATCAAATAATTTTAATTGTAAGACCATTTAGACAATTGGCTAAAATTACATAAAAAATCAGTTTAAGATAAAACCTTTTAACTAAGGTACCCTATGAAAAATCAATTCCCCTAACAGGATATTACTATTCTCTAAAAATAAAATGCTGTCGTTTGTTAAGATGTCAGTACCCTGTACATAACGAAGAAAGGAACAAAACAGTCTTTAATTCTTTTTAGAAAGCCTACAATAAAATCATTCATTTAAGGTACAAAACATAAAATTGGACTATATACTGAAATAAACCTATTTATATTTCTTTAGGAAGTGTTCTAAAAGGGGGGTTGAACAGATGATCGTTGTCGAGCAATCACAAGCTTTTATTATGGTAACTCAACATGACCATGCCTTGATTTCAGGTGAAATAGCAGAAAATTGGAACGATGCTCACTTCTTAGGATTAGAGAAAAAGGAAGCAGTCGTGTTGGCAATAAAAGAACATGACCGAGGATGGATACCTTTAGATAAAGAACCTTTATGGGATCCTTCCCTTCAAAGTCCATATACCTTTTTAAATTATCCGCTGGAACCAAAGATTGAGTGTTATCGTAACGGAATTTCTGAAGTGGAACAAATGAATAAATACGCCGGTCTTCTCTGTAGCCTGCATTTCGCCTCTTTCCTCTACCATTTGAGAGATCCAATCAGTAAGGATTTTACAGCCACAGAAATGCTTCGGCAGCAAAAGTTGAAAACAGAGCTTGAAATCAATAGAAACACAGAAAACGAAACGAAGTTAGGCTATCACCTGAACATGCTAAAGTTATGTGATAACCTTTCACTTTATATTTGTTTAAACGAACCCGGAGTAGACAAAGCAAATGAATATCCTTTCTTTCGGAAGGGCTTTCCACAGAAATTCCCCTTTACAAATCATGAACTTATCATAGCAAATTGGCTTGATCAGGAAACGATTACACTTTCCATTTCACCTCTTGCGAAGGAAACAGAAATACTCGTTCGTCTTAAGACCGTTTCTAAAGAAAGCATTTACAAAAATGGACTACATCAAGCCTACAAAAATACATCCTATACAATTAGAACAGTAAAGCTTATTCAAGCCTAGCTAAACAAGAAAGTGAAAGCGTATTCATGAATTTGAACAAAAAAATCAGCGGAGGTTGTCGAGGCCACTGAAAAACCTGACGGTTTTTCAAAGTATCAAGGATAACAGACAGAAAAAGACGACTCAAATTCAAAAACTGAATTTATTGAGTCGTCTTTTTTTGATATTTTGACTGTATGATTCTTTTACTTA